>QBWF01000005.1 GCA_003283665.1 Prochlorococcus sp. AG-315-I14
AGTTCTTCTCCTGTTCTTTCGTCTCTACAATTCCATGAAAGTAAAAGATGTTGTCGCGATGAGATTAAGGCTTCTAGTAGTGAATAACGATCTTTATCATTTTGATTTGGATCACCTAGTTCCCAGCCTTTTTCAAGGATATTAAAACTAGTTCTAGAATTACTTCGTGGGAAGGATTTTCCTTCAAGACCCATGATTACGATGACGCGATGTGGTATTGCTCTCATTGGTTCTAAAGCGCTTATCGTAATCTTCCCAGATCTATGTCCAAATTTTCCACTAGTTGAACTTAGACATTGTGTAATTAGATCTTTGACTACTGAACTATCAACATCTAATTGAAAATCGATTGTCATTTCATCCCAATTGTCTATTATATTTAGAAGTTGTTGTACTTCCCATATCCAATCTCCTCCATCTCCAAAAAAATCTACAATAATTGATTTTAGAAGAACTACCCATTCGCTACATTTATGAAATTTCCGTAGTTCTTCTATGTACTTAACTATATTTGTAAGTAAACCCCATGAATTTATTATCTCTAAGTGTGAAATACCATTAGAATATGGAGCTATATCTTTATTAGAATCTCGAACCTCATTTGGGAATATAATTCCAAGTAACCATCTTTCTAGGCACCAAGATAGACTATGTTCATTTTCACCAAGTCGATCTGATGCGTCAAGCCCCCAAGTGAATCCTGTTTCTTGAAGACTATTGTTAATAGTATCAATTTCTTCAGCGCTGATATTTTGTTGCTTTTGTAATACTGGATTAGAAAGGAGTGAATCAAGGCTTGAGGCAGTTATGCGATTAGAAGAAATATCTAATAATTTTAGGACAAAATGAATGATACCTACTTTATCGCCCTGACTCCTGTCAGTAATTGTCCATGGAAGTTCGATATCAGATGTAGCTAAACTATTAAATACTGAGGCGAAGATTGGTGAATAGCTACTGAGTTGAGGTGTCATTATTAAAATATCTTTTGGCTTTAAGCTTTTATCATTGGCTAAAAAATTTAATATTTGATCCTTGATTAACTCTACTTGGCGTCTTTGACTAGGTGATTTTAGAAACAGTAATGAGTGGTCGTTCAATTCTTTGGTTATAAGAGAATTATTTTCTGAAGATAGTAATTCTTGTTGAAGTTGTTCTAAGAGACTAGGTTCCTGACCTTTATTGATAGCAATATTGGCAGACAGAGAAAAGAGATCTTGATCTTTCCACTCGCCTAATTGATGCTCTCCGCTTCCTTCTAGAAGCTGTTGAAATTCAGAACCCATTCTACCTAAAGTTGTTTCAATCCTGGGAGATTCAAGTAACCACCTTCTGTCTGAAGTTGTATTCCATTCATTGCCGTATTGCAATCTACGTTGTTCACATCTTTGCCATAGGTCATTACAGGGCGAAATTATAAAAATCTTTATTTCGATTGCCTTAGAAAGTGCTTGGACTAAATCTATTTGTATAGGAGCTAGAGAACTTAGACCAAAGATATAAAGATTTTTAGGTAGTTTTAGATTCGAAATATCGTCATATTTTAAAATATTAATTGCCTTATAAACTTGTATACAGAAAGGATCTTTTTTTAACTTTTTATATAAAAGTTTGAATAATATCACTTGCCATAAGCTGTTCTCATCTACTAAATTCTTCTTCGTGATTGTTTTCAAATCAGACTTTATCCATTCATCTACCATCTGAGGTCTAAAGAGGATATATTCATTAAATATATTTGCTAGACTATTAACTAGTTCCCATACATACATATTAATTTGATAACCATCTTGTGGTTGTTCTTCTAGCCAACTTTTAATAACACTTGCTTCTTCTTCTTTAATTAGTTCTGGTAATAGCTCTATAATATGCCAAACAAGATATTTTTTTTCCCATGGATTAGATTCATTGTGATCTATATCTAAAATTATCTTTAGGAGCTTTTTTAAATAGACTCCAGGGAAGGGGAAATTTACTAAGGCATTTATTCCATTGATTACTGAAAGTTGTTCGCTTAGCCACCTACTTGAAGGCCAGGAGCTAACAATAATGTCAACTTCGTCTGTTATAGCTGGAGGATCTAAGCGAAGCTCTTGTCCTAAAACCTCGGATAACCATTCAGCCTTATTACTACGATAGATCGTTAGCAATGGTCAAAACCTATGTTTAACATGGGTTGAATTGGCTTGATTTAGTCCTTTGCGTATTAAATACAATCATTGGATTTATTTATAAATTATTTTTCCTTGGATTTAGAATTAGATTTTTCATTTCTCTTACTGCTTGAGTTAATCCCACTGCTAAAGCTCTTGAAATAATTGTATGACCAATATTTAGTTCTTCCATCCCTTCAATTGCTGCTATTGGTTCTACATTTTGATAAGTTAAACCATGACCAGCATTAACTCTCAGACCGTATGTTTTGGCCTTAGCCGTGTTTTCTTTAAGTATTGATAATTGCAGTTCTCTATCTTTGTATTTTGTACTTGCATACTTCCCTGTATGAAGTTCAACCCAGCCGGCTTTGATTTCTGCAGAAATTTCTAATATTTCCTGTATGGGATCAACAAAAAGGCTTACAGGGATTTGTTCATCGTATAACTTTTGGATTGTTTCTTTTAGTTTATTTTTGCTCTTGATTACATCAAGTCCACCTTCTGTTGTGACTTCCTCTCTTCTCTCAGGAACCAAGGTGACCATATCTGGTTTGACTTTTAATGCGATTGAAGTCATTTCTTCAGTGGCTGCCATTTCGAGGTTTAGACGAGAATGTACTGTTTCCTTAAGGAGTTTTAGATCTCTGTCCTGAATATGCCTTCTATCTTCTCTTAAGTGAATCGTTATTCCATCGGCACCTCCTAATTCAGCTAAAAGAGCCATTGGTACTGGATCAGGCTCAAATGTTTTTCGTGCCTCCCTTACATTTGCAATATGGTCGATGTTTACACCAAGACTTGCCATTGGAAAAATAAATACAGGTTGAGTGTATGCCTAAATGAATGATAAGCTCAGCCGCTGTAGTAACTGCCCAGTTAGATGCTTAATAGTAACGCCTTCACATTATCTTCTTAACAATACGATTTTATATTGAGGGTACTTTGCCCGTAGTCAATCGAGAAAAAAGTATATGTCTTGGTATAGATCCCTTTTGGAGTCGGTTAGCAATGCTTGCGACTCAGGATATTGCTTTGAAGAATTTTTTTCGAAGAAGAATAGTAATTGGGAGTGAATTCTTACCTTTGAATGGGGCTGTAGTTTTAGCTCCTACTCACAGATCAAGATGGGATGCTTTGATGCTGACAATGGCAGCTGGCAGAAGGGTTACAAAAAGAGATTGTAGATATATGGTTACTCGGTCTGAAATGAGAGGTTTACAAGGTTGGTTCTTAAATAGAATGGGTTGTTTTCCTATTGATCAGGGACGCCCATCATTAAATAGTCTTAGATATGCAGTGGATTTGTTGATCTCACAGCAACAACTTGTAGTTTTTCCCGAAGGGAAGATAAATCGATTAGGTGAATCAATAAAGCTAAAAAGAGGTTTAGTTCGTTTAGCTCAACTTGCTTCTAACAAGGGAATTGATATTCATGTTGTCCCAGTAGGTCTTGCTTACAGCGAAGTGATTCCAAAACTACGAGGATCAGCAGCGATTTGTTTCTCAAACCCATTAATACTTTCCAAAACAGGTCAGCAATCATCCTCTGATTTTAATATTGAACTTTCCGAAAGAATGCATGCGGCTGAGAAAGCGGCCCTCTTGGCAGTTGGTAGAAAATAATTTGGCAATTAAAGTTAAGTTGCATTGTTCTTTATTTTTGATACATGCTTACATCAACAGAAGTAATTGCCTCAATCAAAAAAGCACTTCCAGATGCTTTGATTAATGTTAAAGATATGGGAGGTGGTGATCATCTTGAGGTAGATGTGATTTCTAAAAGATTTTCTGGCTTGTCTCTTGTGCAGCAACACCAAATTGTATATGGGGCACTCAAAAACGAATTAAAATCCGAAGCAATTCATGCATTGGCTTTAAAAACTTCAACTCCTTCTTGATTACTTTATTTATGGAATCCCAAACTCGCTCAAAAATAGAACTGTTGATTAGTTCAAATCCCGTTTTTGTTTTTATGAAAGGCAATAAGTTAATGCCTCAATGTGGTTTTTCCAACAATGTGGTCCAAATATTAAATTCTTTGGGAATAAATTTTGAAACTTTTGACGTCCTGTCTGATATGGATATTCGTGAAGGGATAAAAGAGTATTCAAATTGGCCCACCATCCCCCAAGTGTATGTAAAGGGCGAATTCTTAGGAGGCTCTGACATTTTGATATCCATGTATAACTCTGGAGAATTGAAAGAAAAACTTGAAATTGCTCTTGCTTCATAAACGTTTACTTTTATGTTCATTCCTAAATTTCTTTTTGAAAAAATAAGTCATTTATATTTCCATCTGGACCTATAAAGCTTGAAGGATCCATGATCCATCTATCTATTATTGCTTCCAATTTCTCTTGATCACGAGAACCTAATCTATTGCAATTCCTCAGAGAATGTAAGTATCCATCTGCATAGAGCCTTAGTTCTGAAGGCGTGTGATACCTACTAGTTAGCTCTTGACAAGCATCACAAATTGATTGGAAATGCTTGATTGCTTCTGGGTCGTCAAAAGATGTCATGGTTTGCTAAGAGACAAGCTATTGTTGGCAGCTTGTGAACAGTGTGCTTTAAAATCTTTTTTAGTCTAAGGGTGCTATTTTCTAGCCTGTGACATCAATACCTGCAGAACAACTTGCAACTGAGCAAATCCCAGGAACTTCTCCTGGAGGGCTAACTGCTCAGGGCACCACGCAATCACCTTCAAAGGTGCTTGTGGTTGAACCCCATCCCACCTTACGTACTGTATTAGTGCAAAGGCTGAGACAAGATGGGCAACTTGCAGCAGCAGTAGGCTCTGCTGAAGAGGCTGTCGATCTTTGTAGAGATCAATCACCTGATTTATTAGTTAGTGCAGAGTTGCTGGAAAAAAGCTCTGCTCTTCGCTTAGCTCAACAGTTAGGTTGTTCAGTAATTGTTTTAACGGCCAGAACAGGAGTAGAACCTGTCGTAGGCCTTCTTGATGATGGTGCTGACGATGTTTTAAGAAAGCCTTTTGGACTAGAAGAATTAGCTGCAAGATGTAGAACTTTACTAAAAAGAGGAAGAATTGGTCTGCAAGAGAGAGTTACCGTTGGCCCCTTAGAAGTTCACCTTTTACTTAGACAGGTCACACTTAGGGAGAAACCTGTGGAACTTAGCCCAAGGGAGTTTGCCTTGCTTTGCGCTTTATTGATGCCTCCTGGAATGGTAAGAAGTCGGCATGAATTATTGCGAATGGCATGGCCTCCTTTTAGTGGTGGTCCTCGCTCTGTAGATACTCAAGTCCTTACTCTTAGAAGAAAGCTAGAACAAGCTGGTCTTGGCGATGGAGGCGGCATTACTACTGTTCGTCAACAGGGATATCGCTTTAGTCTTGATAATTTGCCTTCTTAAATTTTAAAAGCAATAAATTAAATTTTTATTCAGGAAGTTTCCAGGGATTTATTCCAAGTTTGCCCCCTATAAGATGAGCGCAGGCAAATCCACTAAAGGCCACGGCATTTAAACCTTGCCCAGGGAAGCAGGAGTCACCGACGCAATAGAGGTCTTGTATATTTGTACTGTTAAATGGCATTGGAAGTAATCCTGGCAATCTCATTAATGGAATTGGTCCATAGCTACCTTTATGCCTTGAGAGAAACCTTTCATGAGTTTTTGGACTGCCTATTTCTTTGTGAGTGATATTTTCGCTTAAACCTGGAAATAAATTTTCTAATTTTGCAATAAGTCTGTCTCCATCAATTTTTTTCTTAGCCAGATATTCTTTATTGGTCAAATGATTCCAGCACTCCATTGAAGAGGGAGTAAATGCATGAACTATGTGATTTTCAGGTGGTGCCAGTGTGGGATCTAAAAGTGTAGGTATTGATATAAATACGACTCCTTGTTCCTTCTCCATTTTCTTCCAGTTATCTAAAAGTAAGTGATGGCAGTGAGAATCTGAAGGAATTATATCTTTACTTACTCCTAAATGAAGGGATAGAAATGAAGGCGATGGTTTATATCTCTTTCTCCACTTTGTCTCAGATTGAGGAATTTGATTTGCTTCAATGAGTGGAGTACTAATTCCTTCTCCACCAAATGTATCCCATCTTGTCGCGTTGGATACAATAGTTCGACTGTAAATACTCGTATCATTGTCTAGTAAAACACCTATGGCTTTCTTGTTCTCTAGCATTATTTTTTTTACTTTAGAATTATATTGAACTTTCCCACCATATCGTTCAATCCCTTTTACAAGTTTTTCTGCAATGGTTCCAACGCCTCCTTTAGGATAGTTAATACCACCATAATGACGGTCAGAAAAGACCATACCAGCATTTATCATCGGAGTTAAATCGGCAGGCATTACTGACCAGCAAAAACATTCAATATCAATAAATTTCAATAAGGTGGGATCCTTTATATGTCGCCTGGCTACATCTCCTGCATTGACAGGAAGCCATCGAGCAAGTCCGAGGCATGATAATGGGGATTTGAAAAAAACTTTTGCGAGATATGCAGGATCCTCTATCGAAAGTAAAGGCATTGAATCTAGACATTTAAATACATCCCAACATGTGTCATAAAAACGTTGTATTCCTTTTTTTTCATGGGGAAATAATTTAATCAATTTTGAAATGAATTTTTGATAGTCTCTATCAACAGATATTTCTAGATTGTCAGGAAGATGGTATGCAAGTTGAGTTGGATCAGCTATTGACTCGCATTCTTCGCCAACATCTGCAAGTGCACGAGTTAGTAAGTTTGTATATCCTTTTTCTCCAAAACCAAATATCATGGATGCTCCAACATCAAAAGTAAATCCTTTCCTTTTAAATGAGCCTCCACTTCCCCCTGGAATTTTGTATTGCTCTAGTACAAGAACTTTTGCCCCTTTTGAGGCAAGTTGACTAGCAGTTACTAAACCTCCAAGACCAGAGCCAATAACTATCGAATCCCAATCGTAGGAATCTTCTTTTTTATTTGTTGAAAGGTTCATGAAAATTGGGAGTGGTTTAAATTTGATGTGTTCTTAGGAATTTTTATAGTTCTAGTAAAGCTTTTTTTTGTTGATTTATAAGAATTAAGGCCCTGTCTCGATATTTTTCATATCGCTCACGTTTGTTTTGAATTCTCTTGCTAAGTTCAGGTAATAAACCAAAATTAGCAGGCATAGGTTGAAAGTGTTTTTTATTTTTAAGACGTGTGCCTGTTTCACTATTACTGACAAAGTTTGTTAAGGCTCCAATCATGGTAGACGTTGGTAAAATAATCGATTTTTGACCTTTAGCTAATAAAGCTGCATTTGTTCCTGCCAGCCATCCTCCCGCAACAGCCGCAACATAGCCTTCCGTACCTGTGAGTTGTCCGGCTGCAAATAAAGTTTTTCTTTTTGTAAATTGGAGTGTAGGTTCTATAAGTTTTGGAGATTCAAGAAAAGTATTCCTATGCATAACTCCAAAACGAACAAATTCAGCATTTGATAATCCAGGAATCATTCTAATTAAACGTTTTTGCTCACTCCATTTTAAATTTGTTTGGAACCCAACGAGATTCCATAATCTCCCTCCTTTATCTTCTTGTCTTAGTTGAACAACGGCATGTGCTCTTTTTAGCCTTCGCAAATCTTTATCGTTTACATCGCCCCATCTTGGATCCCAAAGTCCTATGGGCTTAAGGGGACCATAACGCATTGTCTCTATTCCTCTTCTTGCTAGTTCTTCTATTGGAAGACATCCTTCAAAGAAAGTAGCTGAGTTTTTCTCAAAGTCCTTTAATTCTGCTTGTTTTGCTTTGATTAATTCAGAATAAAAGTTTAGATATGTCTCTTGGTTCATAGGGCAATTAACATAGTCAGCATCACCCTTGTCGTATCTACTTGCTCGAAAGGCTGTTGAAAAGTCAATACTCTCTCCAGTGATGATGGGACTAGCCGCATCAAAAAAATGACATTCTTTTTCCCCGGTAAAGCTCTTAATATTTTCTGCTAGTAATTCGCTAGTAAGAGGCCCTGTTGCTAGAACTGTGATCTGATCTTTTTGGGGAAGAGATTTAATCTCTCTTCTCTCTATTTCTATAAGAGGATGCGAGGAGAGTTCTTTTGTAATAGCCAAGCTGAATTGACTTCTGTCAACCGCAAGAGCACCTCCTGCAGGTACAGAGTGTTGATCCGCTTTTTTTATAACAATTGAATCCAATCGCCTAAGTTCTTCTTGAAGAAGCCCTGCTGCTCTGTCACTGCTAAGCGCACCAAAACTATTACTGCAGACAAGCTCACTAAATTCTGAAGTATGATGAGCTGGAGATTTTTTTATCGGGCGCATTTCAGCAAGAGTTACTTTTATTCCAGCTTTTGCTATTTGCCATGCAGCCTCTGATCCTGCCAGTCCGGCTCCTATAACGATTACTGAAGGCTCTTCTTTCAACTGTTAGTTAGTTTTATTATGAATAAGTTTAGGTAAATAATATTGGGATGTCTTTTCATGGTTTTATTAATAGATCTAATGCTCCTCAGAAATTAATGAGTTGGTTGGAAAATAATAACTGTTTATTTTTTTAATGCTCAAAAAGGAACAATAACTTTTAAAGCTTCGACAACGTGATATTTTTCATAAGAAGCACTATTGCATCTTTTTACGGGTCGCTAGCTCAGTGGTAGAGCATCCGGCTTTTAACCGGCTGGTCCTGAGTTCGAATCTCAGGCGACCCATATTTATTTTTAATGTTTTCAAATAGATCAGTTGATGTGGTTAGTCTTTTAAAAGGATTAAGGCTTTTTTTGTTTTTCAGCCTTGTCTTTTGCGACTGTCCAGCTGGTAAAGCAGGTATAAATAAGTTCACGACTTTGATTTTTGTTGAAGACTGGTTAATAGAAAGAAAGATTGATTTAAGAATGAATGATGTTGAATGTAGAGCATCATTGCCAAGAGATGGGTCTTGGTTTGGTTCCCGAATTAGATTGGGAAATGATGATGAATTGATTAAGCCTCGTTGGATTTCTATAGAAGAGGAGAAAATTGGTGCTTTGAGGTTAACTAAAGTTAAAAGGGTGCTTAAAGATTGTCGGTCAGGATTACTTTTCCTTCTGGGAAAATAATAGGAAAAAAATTGATTTTGTGTTGATGAGACTATAAATACTTTCTAAGTTCTAATTTTCTTGCTCAATTATATATATAGATTTTTATATTATGAAAAAAGTCTCAGTCTTTACCGCAATTGCTATCAACATATCTTTCTATCTTTGGGCCTTGATGCGCTTACCTTTAAATTAAGTGGAAATTTATTGTAGGAACTTATATTTTTGAGAGACTCACTTCCCTCGATTCATTTAGAAGTTATTAAAAGATACTTTTTTAAATTTCATTGTTTTTGATGTGTTTCAACCCTCTTTTTATCCAATAACGCTTAGGGTCACTACTAAGGCACTTAATGCCCAAATGTCTATAAGGGGGAAAAGAAGAATGGTCAAGCAATCATCTTCAATTACAAGATCTAATTCCCATTGGTTATGGAGATGGGCTGAGCCTGAAAGTGAGCTATCTGTAATTCCAAAATCTAAAACTAAACGTTTAGCTCAACAAGCAAAATTGGCAAATGTTGACGCTGAAAGAGCTGTCAGTCGTGCATACCAAATGGAATTATCAAGAACCAAGGCTATTGGGGAGGCCATGTTTAAATCAGGGAAAGCACTTCGTTTTACTCTATCTAGTTCTGGAAGACAATTATTACTTAGGACAGAGGCAGCTCGAAGGCAGTTTGAACCTGGTTATAGAAATAAAATCAATTCCTGAAGCTCATAGTAGCTCTATGATTAAATAAAAATATATCTTCAATAAATTTACATTTTTTTTTTACTCATTATTATATAAAAATATTTTATATATGAAAAGATGCAACTTTATGTAGTTACTTGGAAATTTGAATCATCTGAAGATCAGCTTTATTCATCCGAAGCATTGGTGGATTATGTTGAAAGCGGAAAGTCAGATAATCTAATTGATGGTTATGAAAGAATTGCATGGGCTCATACCCCTCAGGATGGCACAGGTGTAATAATATGTAGGGCTTCTAGTGCTTCTATTCTTTTTAAGGTTTTTGCTTCTTGGAGAGATAAATATGGAATGACTTGGGAGTATAAACCTGCCTTGAGTACGGAAGAATTTATTTCCTTGATAAAGGAGAAATGAAATCAAGTTTTGTTTACTGATTACCAAGTTGTAAAAGCTAATATTCAATACATATCTAGATGACACTAAAAACAAGTTTTAATTAATTAGTATCTATTAGCTTTCCTGCCTTGATTTTGTTGGGTTTTTAATTTTCCTTGACTCCTAGTGAAATTGCCTTCAGTTCAGAATTAATGTTGTTTCCTATTGGTTTCTTTAATTATTGGCTTTCTAAAAAGCTCTAGAGAAAATGAGTATAATCAATTGATTTTTCATTGAAGGAAAAGATGAAAGTGATTGAATCTTTATTTATTCACATTATTTAAAAGATTTCTTTAAAAATAAAATTTCATATGTAATAAGGCAGGATGGTAGAAACGAAGTTTTAAATTTGGGTATTTCATTATCAAAGGAGAGTGTTCTTGCTCCTTCAAAAGATGTATTAGCTGGATTGGTCGTTGCTTTCGCAATGATTCCAGAGGCAATAGCTTTTTCAGGGATCGCAGGAGTCGACCCAAGAGTTGGATTGTTTGGAGCATTTTTACTCTCAGTAAGCCTCGCGATTTTCGGAGGCAGAATGGCCATGATTACCTCAGTTACAGGTTCTACGGCTCTTTTGATGACGGGGATTGTGCAACAAGGTGAAAATATTAGTCCTGGACTTGGTTTGCAATATCTTTTGGCTGCTGGCCTCCTTACCGGTTTTCTTCAGATTGCCTGGGGTTATTTGCGACTTGCTTATCAAATGAGGTTTGTACCTCAACCAGTTATGGATGGCTTCGTAAATGGCTTGGCAATTTTGATTTTTGTTGCTCAGTTGCCTCATTTGGGTATAAATATTTCTCACTCTGAAACAGTTCTAACTGCCGCCCAAATCTTGCCTGTTTGGGGATTGACGATATTTACTCTATTAATTATCTATTTGCTACCCAGAATTACTAAGCTTTTACCCTCTGCATTGGTTGCAATTTTCTGCTGCACAGCTATCTCCATCGGATTCAACTTGAATGTGCCAACAGTATCTAATCTAGGAGTGCTTCCTAATGGATTTCCAGGATTTGGTTTCCCAAAAGTTCCATTTAATTTTGAAACACTTGGAATAATTCTCCCAACCGCGTTAGCGATTTCTCTTGTAGGACTTATGGAAACATTTTTAACACAAGATATCCTTGATGACTTGACTGATAAAAGTACAAATAAAAATGTTGAGGCAAGAGGTCAAGGAATTGGCAATATAGTTAGCTCTCTTTTTGGAGGCATGGCTGGATGCGCTTTGGTTGGTCAATCTGTTATGAACGTTGGTTATGGAGGTAAAACTAGACTTTCTACTTTAAGTTCAGGAGTTTGTTTGATCTCAATGATTCTTATTGCAAAGGATTGGGTGAATCAGATACCAATGGCAACATTGGTTGGAGTAATGATAATGATTGCTATTAATACTGCAAATTGGGTTTCGATTAAAGATATACGTCGTATTCCTCGAAGTGATAGTTCAGTAATGATATTGACTGTATTCGTTACAGTAATTACTCATAATTTAGCTCTTGGCCTCCTTTCAGGGGTTGGACTTGCTGCGATTTTGTTTAGTAGAAAGGTTGCTAAGGTTATTAAGGTTGAGAGTACATTAAATGGAATTAATCATAGAATTTATAAGGTAAAAGGGCAATTATTTTTTGTAAGTAGCATATACTTTAGACAAGGTTTCGAATTACATGAACATCCTGAAAAAGTAACCATTGATATGGCCGAAGCTCATATATGGGATCAGAGCGGGGTCGCTATTTTAGACCAAGTTATTAGACGAATAAAGTTGGGTGGTAGCAAGGTTGAAGTGCTTAATCTTAATGATGAAAGTTTGAATCTGTTTTCTCGAATAGGTCAGGCTACTGAAGCTGGAGGCAGAGGAGGAGAATTAAAATCTGCTCATTAGTAGTAAATAAGTTTTCTTATTTAAAATGATTGTAGATTTTCTTAATTGATTGCACTAAAGGCTTATAAGGATTCATTTCCATTTTTCTTGAGCTGGGTATATTAAATTGTTTTTAAATTTATAATCTGAACCAACCTGAGATCAACCTTTATTTTCGATAGTAATAGTAAGTATTAGTTTCTCTTATGACTAGTCGTTTTGGCTTCCTTCATCTTGTTAGAGTTTTTGAGGTTTGATTCTCTATTCGTTATTGGTATTCCACTGAAAAACAAACAATTCTTTGCCTCAGACTTGTCCAAATATGAATTTGACGTCAATTTGGAAATGATTAATTAAATTGGCATGCTTGGACTTCTCTTTCTTGGATTTTCTGGTTTAGGTATTTGGACAGGCTTAACTCTCATGAGGAAAAGCACTAAAAATGATGATATTAAAGAACTTTTATCAGAGATAGGATCGAACATTTTAAAACTACTCGATGTATTTATTATTTTATTTGAAAACTTTAAAAACCTTATAATGATGCTTAATTATGCAAGGAAGGATCAGGACAAAAATTCATTTGTTAGTGGAGATAAAGAAAATAGAGAATTAAGCTCTCCAAAGTTAATAAATATAAAAAACCAAGATGAGAAGAATGTTGCCTGATATTTAATGTGACCTTGCAGTTAATGCACAAAAAAAATCCCACTAAATGATTTTACACCTAATGGGTCTTATTAATTTAATTGTAGAAATCTAAAAATCGTCTATAGATTTTTAATATCTACTCATCCTTTATGGATTGGGATTTTGGAAATGGTATTGGTTTTGCTAGAAAAACCTTTCTAAGATTAAGAATCAAATTTTGAAAGATTAGGTCCTGCAATCACACCAACGATTGCGAAAAGAGCAATTGATAAAACACCAACAAGAGCTGCTGATAGGCTTCCCTCTCCTATAGCGAAGGTTAAGAATGTCAAATGGGGCATTTTCTTTTTGGAGATGCAGTTTTAGTAAGCTATATATTTAAACCTACGATTGCCCAAAATTAATGATCTCGTTGCAACTTGAAAAGTTCAGACATTTTAATTAATGCTTTTATTGGGTTCTAAGCAGTAGGGAAATCATTTGGGAACATAGTATCCTTTTCATCTTTTATTGCATTAGTCTCGCCTTTTAGCCAGTCCCTGAAACCGTTAGGCTTGACTGTTTGAGCATTACGAGCTGCAAAAATGATTACATGAAAGGGTATTACTATCGCAAAGAAAAATAAATGAACTAAATACAAATCCCAAGGAATACCCTGATATCCATAATCGGGAAAAAATAACGCGGTAAGAAAGGTAAACGACATTGTTCCAATAATTTTGGTATCCTCATCATTATCGAAAAAGGATCAATTCTTAAGTGGCGGCCACAAATATTAACTTCTAGAAATGGAAATGTTGTTTGAAGTTCTTTTTTAGGCCATGTTTTGGGGCGTTTCTACGAAATATCTATTGTTTTTGTCTTCAGTATTGATTTAGATAGTTGCAGTATTGAATTTGGTGACAATCAGAGAATTAAAAAAATAAACAGTTTCTAGGAATTTCGAAATCACCTTGAAGTTGCTTAATAAAAGATTTTTCAATTAAGGTGATATTAAAATTAGTCCAACAAGGGGCAAACAATCTGATGGAACATTTTTACCAAAACTAATACATTCTGATACCTGCATATACGTAGTTTAGGGCCAAACGGTGACATTCATTAAAGCAACTAAATCGATTGTTCCTCTCATTGAGGAGAAGGGAAGCATTGATTAACAGGTGATTAGTCAGTGATTTGCCTATGCAAACCTCCAGAAAATCTATAAATGAATTATCTTGTTGCACGTTGAGAGAAAAGATAATAATAGGACCTTGAAATTGGATAAAGATTTGATCTCTTGGGATTGAGTAGTCTTATTACTTCACTCATAATTAAATATATGAATATTAACTTGTATAGAGTATTAATGTTTAATAGTTATCTTTCTAGGGAACTTTTTATAGGTCTATATTTTATATTAATTAATGTAACCTTCAAGAAATTTTACAAGCCAAAAGCTAAAACATATACTGACTACTATCCAGACTGTGATTATAATATTCCAAGCTTTCTTGTGTTTTAAAAGGATAACTTTATCAAGTGAGTAAGCTCCTGTAACAGGTATTGCTATTAATATTGTCATTTTGAGAAAGACTTCAAGAAAACTTTGCGCAACATTGGGATTGATCAGCCAAGCTATTAGAACCCCACTTATTAAGTAGCCACCATATTGGATTAGTTTTCTGAACATTTTCCTATATTGAGTTCCTTTTGAAAATTATCTCACTTACTTACTTCACCTCAATCGATTATTTGATTTTTCTAAATGATAGAAAAAAATTTCTTTTTGAATTTCTATTCTTAATAAGCTATGCACAGCTATGTCTAGTGCTCTTGATTTCAAGATTATGTAAAATAGGCATTTATCTAGGTGGTAATAATCTGAATTTTCAGCCAGTCTGACTTAATAGATTCCTGTTTAATATGGAAAAGCTTTTTATTGTTTTCTCTGACTCTGGTAGCTGGATGACTTCTTATGGCTTTCTTTACAGCGTCCTTATTGTCGGAGCGCTATTAACCGCGGGAGTAGCTTTGTCTGCATTTTCATTTTATGAGGATTTCTATTGGGGAGATAAAAACTTTAGAGATCAATTGAGATTTCATCCTTCTTATCGAAGAGGTATGGATAAGGAAAATTAAATAGTTTATCCATGAGTTTTATGAAATTTTATTTTTAATCTAAAATAATTCTTAATCATTATTCTTCGGGTAAAGTTTTGCAATGGCATCATTCTGAACCTTTTTACGTTTATTTTCTTTCTTAGCCTCAGTAATTCTCCTTACGAGTATTCCAGGTATAAACCAAATAATTGTTATTAGAGTAAAAATAAATATAGGATTATTGATTGTCATATCCATTAAATTACTTCTTAGTGACAATAAATAAGAACAATTTATAAATGAAAAAAGATAGGTCATTTTCAGTTTAATTCTTTTTCCTAGACTAATTTATATTATAGGATAATGCTTTTAGCGTCTTGAAATAATTTTTCGGAAAATATAGTTTATTATGTATGTAGTAAATCCTTAAAGATTCCTAAGATTTAACAGGAAGAAAAAAATTTCTTCCCTTGGGTTTAGGATTGTTCGTCAAGGAAAGTCTTAGATTGCTCAGCAATAACTTGCAAGTAATTATTCTTTATAGTATTTGATGAAGTGATACTATTTCCATTGAGGTCTTTATGATTTATTTTTATATCTTTACCAGACCAGGCCCTTTGATCCTTAACAAGATTTGATTTCAAGAAAGAGATAGCTCTCTTTGAAATAATAAATAAGAATAGTATTATGAAACTAACGAGTATTAATAATTGCATTAACAAGAAATATAATATTTAGATTATATGCTATTTGAGGATTTCATTGTAGTAGTCAGATATAAATCTTGTTATTAGAACTTATCTACTCAAGGATTGACTATAATTTTTTTATTGGCTAGAAAAAATGTTTTTATTGGCAGATCTTAAAAAAATAATTTATATACTCTCTAACATAATAGTTATCCCAGCTTCTTTGTTCCCTCATTTTGAGCTTTTATCAAACATTTCCTTTATTGTTGGGTTCTCTTTTTATCTATCTCATCATTTTGGGTATGCCATAATTCTTTTGCTTCTATTAATACTTAAAAATAATGCGAATTATAGATTTAGTTTATTGTTGAAGGAGAAGGGACCAGAAAAAGCCAAGTCAGATATCGAATGCGTACATTTATATGCTTGGTGTACGATATTAAGATATTTTTTAATTGTAATAGCTGCAAATAGGCTTATTTTGATTTTTAATTAAATATTGAAATTTATAAATTTGCAACTATTGACTTGAACATTGCTAGAAACCTATTTCTATTTTTTTCTATTGGTGGACCAATTATGCCTGTGTCTCGGTTCAATCTTTTTTTTATTTCTTGAACTATTTGTTGATGTTGTTCTTCATTGATTTCTGGGTCTAGTGAAGCGAACCAGTTTTCAAGATCCCATGATTGACTTCCATTTTTGTGAACTTTTACTTTTGCAACCCCTTCTTGTCCAGTAAAGGAATAATTACCTTGAGGAAGGTTATCAAAGTCAAATTCTCCTTTTTGCTTTCTGCTGATGTATCCCATTTTATTTTAATGCTGAATTTTCGCTCTTCAATATTTTATATGAGCCATTGATTTTGAACTATCTGGACTTTTTCTATAGCATTTGAAAAGCACTTAACTCCTCAATGGCTTGGTCACCTTTTCTTTTTAACTTCTATTATATGTAGGAAATATTATTTTTATTTGCTTTTTCCCGTGAGACTGTAATTGTAATAGCAAATAATTATTTTTTATGTGCCCATTTTCTAAGGAATTCTCCCTTCTTGCTAAAACATATGAGTATTCAGATTATTTAGAGGATTCAGATTGGAAATTTCAAAAATATAACATTGTTAATGCTTTGGGATATTCTGATCTTTTAGAAGATACAGAGTGGGGAACACGATCAGATGATTTAGCTGTTGCTTAATCTTTTTTAGGAAATGAGTATAATTTCTATTCTACTGTAATTAATTTGGATAAACAGTCATGACTTACCCATTCAAGTTGGTGATTTTCGTTAGTGTTCCTCGCTAAAATAATAATTGGAATACGTAGATCAGTTTCATCGATTATTTTTCTATATTTCATTAATAAATTGGCATATGATTTAAATGTCCATCCATTATTGCCTCTGTTTTTCCAATTTGAAGAGTTTCTAAGAGATCTGTGAAAGTCTTCTATACCAAATTCATGCCAACATTCTTGAATAGCAAATAAAGGATCACGTCCTTGATCTAATAGTTTTTGATATTGAATTAATTCCGGAGCCTCTTGTGAATTGTCTGGCTGAAGTTCTTTTGCTAACTCATACAGGTTAACTTTTTGAAGTTTAAACCAAGATCTATTGAAAAGAAATACTGGAAAATTTAGGGACCATTCAATACCTTCAAGGCTTTCAATAGTAGATTCCAATTCAATTAAGTGCTTTCTAAGAAACTTGTATTCTTTTTTCATTAATTACTTCCTCATAAGTAATTAGTTCTGATAGGTAAAGTAATGCTTGGTAAACTCTAGATCCAAGTTTAATTATTCCTAGTATATTATGGCAAGGTTCAATTAATTGAATTAAATGACTAAGAGTAATGATAGACCGCCTTGGTTGAACTGGGTTTACCTCGCGATATTTTTATATTCGACTTTTTTCTTATTTAATTCATGGTCTAATATACTTGTAGTTAAATAATTCAATGAAAACATTGTTGAAGAATTGATATTAATTCTATATGAATAATATTATTGTATTTTAAATTTAAACTTTTTACTTTGTTTGAGCTTCTTTTCTTATCCAGCGAAAACAGGAAGACCAATAGTTGCCGTACTTATTAATGCTCCAGCAAAGAAAAGAAAAGGTAGAAATGGGTAATCTTTAATCATCGGAGGTAGTTCTGAATCTATATAGGTAATTATACCATACTGAGTATTTATACTCCATTTGAGAGCCATGAAGCTATGGCCTCTTTCGTTTATGGTCCTGGTTGTTCTCTTTCTGGCATCATTATTGTTTTTGTCGTATGGCTGATGTCCTTATGCTTTCTTCGAAAGAAAATTATTACGCCCTATTGGATTTTGGTGACTTTCTTTTGAGATCTTTATGAGTTTGTTCAAGAGAATCATTTCCTCAATTGGGGCATGTTTTTCTTTGAAGATCTCTCCATAAGCAAGCCATTAGATATATAAAAGCGGCTATGGATAAATTGAAAAATATAGAATTCATATTAATCCTAGATTTCCAGCAGTAAAACCAACTGCACAAAAGAAAATAAATTCAACCAGGTCTCTGGTTCCAGAGGGAATAGAATTTAATGCAACGTTAATTCGTTGAGCCATTTGACCTTGTACTCGCAGGTGAAAATAAAAGATAGTGAATTTTCTTGCTTCATGTGTTCCATAGAAAGGGAACAAGCCGTATTTTTATAATTTCTACTTATTTGGTGCCAGGCTTATTTGGAGAATATGAGTTAGGAGTAATTAAATTTATACTTAGCTTGTGCCAATATTTATACCATCACTCTATTAAATATTGGGTTTGAATCTTTGAAATAGATCTATATTGATTAGATTTTTGCTCTTCGCGTTTTTAAGGTTCTAGCCGAAAATTCTTCCTCGAATGTGGTCCAGAGATGGACCTCGCTTTTTCTCTTCTTTTGTAAGTGGAATCCAGTTCCAATCACAACTAACTGTTATAAGGTAACCAACTAGTAAGTGCCAAAACAATATTGATAATGGATGATCTAAATGTGGAGCCAAAAGTAAGACCTATTCAATTAGCTGATGATAACTAAGTTAAGAAGAATATGTTGTTGGATCTGAAAAACAATTATTTTAGGGTAAATTTTCTTAATCTTAATAGGATTTTTTATTAACTTTTTTGATTTAATTGATAGACAGGAATCATTTTTCTTACTTTATGTTATTTCTTTTGGAGAAGATGCCTTTTGGATTAAGAAAAGAATGAGTTTGATTTTGTTTCTCATGTATCTTAATCTTTAAGATAAGTAAAAAAACTTAGTTTGGAGTAGGGTTGTATCTTGGATTCTGTGTGAACAAGTAGAAATAGCTCAAATCAATTCAGGAAGAGAGATGATTCATTGTAAAAGGTTCCTTGAAAATGGAATAAAGATTTGTTTTAGAGTGTATTTTTAGTTAAAGTTTTTTTAATTTTCAACTATGAGTTGAAAATTTTAATCAGAATAATAATTGCAGTTAATTACTAAATAAAAACTATTTTATATAATAACCAACAAAAAGAAGAAGGGTTTTCTTTAATTGAATTAGTTGTGGTCGTTACTGTTCTTTCAGTATTGTCCTCAATTGCAATACCTACATTTAATTGTGTTCAGCGAAAATCTAAAGCTGTTGCTGCATTAGCAGCTTTGAGACAGATACAATCAGAGTGTCTGATTAATAGATCTCTTCCAGGAACTCCAGGTGATTTCCTTGTAAGCGACCTGAAGGATTATCAAATCCAACCAGATGGTCCCAATAGCTGTAATGGAGCCTCTGGTAGTGGTTTGATTACTGCAATACCTACTAATACGACTCAGCTTCCTACTTTTATTCTTGCAACAAATACTAATCTTTTGAAATACAAGTATAAAGGAGTAACTAGTAATGATCTAGTAACTTGTTTAAAAGCAATTTGTGGTTCTAATGATCAGTCAATTGAAGGCTTGATTATGAGTAATAGTGATATTGTCTACGAAGATAGCTTAACGAAGAAAGATTGTTCAGCTTATGCTTTGGTTAAGGGGGCAACATGGACAGAAGCCAATGCAAATGCACAGCAATTAGGTGGTTTTTTAACAACCCCAAATAATGAAGCTGAGAATCAATTTTTAGTAGATACTTATACTGAAAAATTATCTGAACCGGATCCTAACTGGAGCAATGGACCTCGTGCTGGAGCCTGGATTGGGTTGAGCTCAGATAGTGGAGGTGATTTTGTTTGGGCTAATGGTAATGAATTAGATGAGGGGTATGAATCACCATATGGTGCAGGACAAGAAGAGTATTCTACTGAATATCAACAGCAAGGAGTGGCAGGTGGTTTTCACCTGTTGATGCAAGATCCTTCTGGTCATGCTCAACAGCATGGGGGCCTAAATGGTTGGTGGCAGGAACCGGTTAATGGGCAAGAGTATTATGGGGAAGATGAAAAACCTTATTGGCCATATAACTGGGGGATTGCAGAAGTCCCTATATGTAATTAATAGAAGTTTTCTAAATGGAAAGAATAGAAACAAATCTTGCGCCTTATCCTCTTCGATAAAAATAACTTTTACTAATCCATGGCTTGAAGACTAGGCAAAAGAAAATAGTGTTCCTATTTGTTAGCTAAAAATTCAATATATTTTTTCAATGTATAGCCATGACAATCGCAAGGGTATTTAGCTTGTAGACCTACAGCATCATCTTGACCTCTAAATCTTCGACAATTACAGACAAGATCAATATCTGTTCCAGCTTTAAACTCTTTCACTCTTGCTTCAAACCACTTTTTAGCTGCTTTTGGAATATTTCCATCTTCATGCCAACTCTGCCAAACCAAACTATCAAACATTTTTATTCCCTCTTCCCTTATAACTCCATCGATTCTGTCGAAGGGGTTTCTTACAGAGCATTTTGGTTCATTTATAAAGAATCTCTTTGGTGACTTTGGACCATGGATCCATGAACGCTTCTCCATGGAGCCAAACACCTCTATTTGGTCAAAATATTTCTTTGGATGGACTTCAGGTTCAGTCATATGAGGTAGGGCTTTCCAATCTTCGGTTGTTTTTTAAGTTGATTTCGCCTATAAATTAATTGAGGCCAAACCTCATCAAGACATAGATTGACTCGATATAGTACGAATCAATTTAATAACCCCTTTAGTTATTGGAATTTCTAGAGGGGTTTCTTGTCTCAACCTGTTTTAATTTGATTAATCCTTCATAGCCAAAGACCAATTAGGTGCAACTGAATTAACACCAAGTCTTTGTTTGGTTGCTCCAGATGCGACCCAGTCATAGACTATTATGAATGTTGCGGGGCGTGGCGCAGCTTGGTAGCGCGGGTGCTTTGGGAGCACTAGGTCGCAGGTTCGAATCCTGTCGCCCCGATCAGTCAGAGACAGGTTTCCCAGCCTGTCTTTTTTAATGGCTATTTTTTGTTGTCCCCAAAAGTGTCCCCAAAAGTTAGATGGAATAAGGGAAGTTAACTGGATTTAACGGACTTAGGCATAATGGAAGAATGGATCAGCTTATAAATGGCAAACTCTAATTGGCTTTCAAGGTGGAAGGAGGAACCAGTAAATTCAGATCCTCCCGAAATCGTAGAAAAAGAAGAGGAAGAACTATATAACAATTGGGGGCCTGGAGAATATTCTGATGGCTTATCAAAAGGTGAACAATATACAATTTTAAATTTATATGATAACAGCAGTCGAGATCCTGGAATGGTTAGCACTGTTGCTAACAAACAATTTAACACCCAAGAGCTTCGTGATAGGGGAGGAACTCATATCTTTTATGGACTTGCAGAAATTAAATTAAATCAGAATAATTATGTGGACGATAGTGAGTTAGATGAATAAGGTTAAGGATATTATAATAGTAAGTTTTTTATAATGTGAAGAAAGAGTAATCTGACTAATTAATGAAAATATTTAATTAATTTATAATCAGTATTTGCTATTTATTTAGACTGATTATCAGTTGACAAGCATATTTGGATTAGGCTTCTATCCATTGGAAACTTAATCATCACCCTAAAAATAAAAGTGTTAAACCAATGGGGCTATTGTTTTAATCTTTACGATATATGATTTTTTATACTTTGCAAACTCTTTCAAGCTCATAAATTGTTGTTAGTTGTTTAGATATTAATTGTTTTCCATATTCCCTTAAAGTTATCATTCCATCTGCTATTGCAATATCTTCTATTTCAAGATCTGTCATGCCCTTTGAAATCGCATTTTTTATATTTCTGTTAATTATTAACAACTCAAATACTCCTATTCTTCCTATATATCCGAACCCCATGCAATTTTTGCAAAGTGTTGTATTATCTATATTCCTTTTTTCTTCTGGTACAACATTCGCATATCTAATTAATGTATCAGCTTTGATACCAGTTGTATATGAATCTTCTTCTTTAATTACTTGTACATTACTACAAGAGTTGCAGACACATCTCATAAGTCTTTGAGCTAAAATAGCTCTAACTGAAGCATTTAACTTATACTTTGGTACTTCCATATCTAGTAGTCTAGTTAAGGAACTGGCAGAACTATTTGCATGCAATGTGGTGAAAACAAGGTGTCCTGTTTCTGATGCATCCATTGAGGCGTTTGCAGTCTCTGGGTCACGAGTCTCTCCAATTAAAATAACGTCAGGGTCATGCCTCATAAATGTTCTTAGAAGATATGGAAATGTCTGATTTTTAGATTTATTAACTTGAGCTTGAACTATATCCCCCCCTAAATCATATTCAATTGGATCTTCGGCTGTAACTATTTTTATTTCTCCTGTATCTATTTCTCTCAAAGCAGCAGCAAGAGTTGTAGATTTACCTGATCCTGTTGGTCCACAAACAATAATAATTCCATTTTGTAGGGAAATTAAATTCCTAAAAGATTTTCTAATATTTGCAGACTTAATTAAAGTATTTAAATCTAATAAAGATGAATGACTTTTTAAAAGTCTCAAAACCATAGATTCTCCATTCTTGCCTGGAAGAGTTGAACATCTAAATTCAAGCTTATTGTTATCAAGAACTTTATAAATTTTCCCATCCTGGCTAGCTCTTTTCTCTGAAACATCCATATCGGCTAAGTTTTTTAAACTTGCAACTAATTGAGATCCTTCCTCTCTTTTTATATTTATGAAGTGCTGTAGTATACCATCTTTCCTTGTACGTATTACATAATTATCCTCTTTTGGTTCAATATGAATATCAGAAAAGTCTTTTTTATATGATTCTTTCAATATATGATTTACCATCTCTAATACTTCAGAACTATTTTTTTCTGATAACAACTCACTATTATCTTGCATATTGATTTTTTTAGAGATCTCTTCTGTAAAAGAAAGACTTGGTTTATTCGCTAAAATATTATTTTTTCTTAGAGAATTATAGCTTTTATTTCTGGAGGCAGAATTTATATTCTCATTATTGATATTATTACTATCTTTATATTTCTTTTTCGATTTGTTATTTGTTTGATCAACTTCTTCTGAAAAAGGTTCCCAGACAGAGTAAAAGAATCCACGGTCTGACTTGTCAATTTCAAATCCTTCTTCAAACCCCTTCGCAATAAGAATCAACCAAGGTAAAGCTCCAATTGCTTTTTCACGAGCTAGAAATTGATCATTAGAAAAATTATTGAATACAGAAATTAATAACGGAATAAAATCAATAATAATAAAGAAAAGAATTGAGTAGGCAAAAGCTCGTCTTCGATAATAACTTGATTTTCTTTTTAGATTGTCACTAAAAAGCTGAATAAACCACATTAAAGTTGGTATCACCCAACACATAAGAATCTTGTAAGTACTGGAGAGGAGTATCTCTAACACCAGAATCCTAACCAAACTTTTATAAGCCTAATAAGTAATAATGTTTACGCAAAAGTTAATTAGAAAATCGTAATCTAACTATTTAAATATATATACAGTTTGAAGTTTAATTATTTATATTCAAACTAAATTATGGATAGATAAGAAAAACAAGTTGATTAAAAATCCTCAGTTACCAGGCTGGACAGCTAGTGGTTCGTGGAAATGTCTAGTAGGGAAATAGGTTCTTTCTAGGGGTGCTCAAGTGGGGCATCTGAAAGGCGCGGATTCTGTCTAGCGTTAGCCTAAATAGTTGTGGACAGTGGTTAATAAGCAGTTATAGCAGTCGTTTTCGCGTCAATAGTGGTTAATTTGTCAACAGATGAAATAGAGCGTGTCCACAATTAATATGCGTGAATGAAACGCTTCTTACTACTCGCCCTGACTGCTGGACTTCTCTCTCCTATCGCTGCTAAGGCTGAAACTCATTGGTTGGTGCTTCATTACAGAACACAGGCCGATGATGCTGTAAGCAGCCTTGAATCAATAAAAATGCCAAGTGCAGAAGTATGTGAGAGGGAAGGTCGAAGATGGGAAAAAAGTCCCACCCATGGAGATAGAAGTAAATTCAGGAGATTTCATTGCGTCATAGGGGAATAGTCGCGGGTCCAGACTTTTAAGAACCGCGTGGAATGACTCCATTTACCTTCCATTGAACAATTGATGATAGATATTCAGGTAGTCGAGGCTCGCCAACAGGCTTCCAACAAAGATGATCGATACCTCTAATTTCACAAATATATTGATCTAATAATCCGCGTTTTTTTAACGAATAAAGGGAACTTCTAGATTTAAAACCTAACTTTTTGCTCGCTTCTGTAAAAGATAAAATAGACATAATCGAAAACCATTTAGTTGACTAGGGTGTCCAAAGTGAGATTACTTAAAGGCTCTCTATCACAGCTTAAATTGCCTTATACGAAATCAAATTAGTTAAGTTGTCCATAGTTTTAAAAGGGTGTCGCTAGAAAAATTCCGAGGTGCGAATAAACCCGCAATGTATTGCTACAAGGGACCCGCTACGCAGCCATAAGTTCGTCATCATCTAATTCTTCATGATGTAGTAGACCATTCTCTTTCAAGCCCTCTACTATCTTTTGAGCAACAAAATCTGGATCGTCCGAACCTGTTGAATCAAAAAGATCGGCCAATACAGTTGCCACAAAGAACTCATCAAAATCAGAGGATGTCTTTTTCATTATTCTTCAGTCCATCAATTCTTTTTAACGCTATTTAGACAATTTAGAAAGAGTGAAAGGTTGAGAGAATCACGCAATTTAAGCGTGGCATGATTACTGTGCCCAAGGACAGGGATCTGCATATCTTTCATAAATACTTGCCAAACCATTTACCACCATAAACTGTTGAACATTAACTCCATCTATCGATAATTCTGCGACTGTTCTTCCATAGCGATCTGTCGTGATACGACGAATAGATTCACGTCTACCAGCTACTAAATCATTCAAGAAGTCCCTTGCCTCTTTTGCAGGAATTGGATCAGCTCGACTTCCTCGAAGCTCAGGAGTGTCAATACAAGCAAGTCTTATCTTTTCTCCCTCTGTCGTTGTACAAGTATCTCCGTCATAACAACTATCAATAAATAATGATAGAAAGAAAGGCTTTATTTTTGCTTTTCTTTCAGTATTATGTGCTGTCACAGCAGCAGCTTTATCAAGATGGGTACTCATAAATTCTGATCTAAATCCCTTTCAAACTACTGAAATTCGATTAATTGGTAGCATTGTTGGGCTCCTTCCTTTTCTCAGGAAAGAATTGACTGATTCCGTCAGAAATCTACCTTTGAAAAATAAATTTAGTCTTTTATATGCAACATTTTTGGGGACAAATATAGGTATCTTATTACAGCAAAATGTCTTCAAATTATTGCCTATTGGACTCGGTTGGACACTTTTAAGTACTTCACCAGTAATTGCGCTTTTCTTTGCAAGAGCCGAGGGGGAAGAAGTTAATTGGAAAACCTATGTATTAACTGCAACGACAATATTAGGTGTCGGCATAGTATTTATTTGATAATGAGTTTGGCCTTTAGTAACGTATGCTTATTGAATAAAGACTCCTGATAATCATCAGGAAGACCTTATAAGATATGACACTAAAAAATGTTTTAGGATCTGATCTCAAATCTTGTAGTTGTAATCCTATGACTGGATGGTATCGAGATGGCAGATGCCAAACAGATGCAACAGATATGGGTATGCATACTGTTTGTGCGGTTATGACCGAACAATTTCTTTCTTATAGCAAGGCTCAAGGAAATGATTTATCTACACCGCAAATGGGATTTCCAGGACTAAAGGAAGGCGATAACTGGTGTCTTTGTGCTCCAAGATGGAAGGAGGCTTATCAGGATGGTATGGCTCCCTTTATTGACTTAGAAGCGACAGAAGAGAGTACATTGACTATCATCTCACTTGAAATTTTAAAAGAGTTTTCTCATCGAAAATAGTTAAATATTTGAAGCTTGCAATTAAATGCTCGGATGATGAACAAGTAATTGAGTTTTTTATAAACCTGCGGTGATCTATTTACCGTAGAAAGTGCCGCATATTGCGATAAATACGTTTAAGGCATAATGGGTGAATGGCAATAGATCAACTAAAGGCTTTTCTTGCAGAGCTTCAAAAAAACAAAGAATTACTCAACGAAATACGAAACGCTGCTACCGCAAATGAAATTGCCGAGATAGCCTCAGGATTTGGTTATGAATTTTCGGGTGATGAATTAAAAGCTATTTCAAAAGAGAATATTCCTGGTGTGAAAATCAAAAAACAAGATACTTCTCCCTCCTATAGTTTTGGGGAGAGTGGAATAGACCCAAATGAAAAGAATTATAAATAGTGGAAACTAATGAGCGAATTTAAGATTCCAGATGAGTGGAGAAATGAATTTATAAAAGCATATATTCCATTAATTGCTGGTATCGATTCTGTTGGGGTTTATAAAGATAAAATTGAAGGGCTAACAACAGAGGAAGTATATAAAGTTATATATTTTTGTGAGGTCAGCAGTAGAAAAGAATGGTTAGAAGGAATGACTAAATTTGACAAGCAACAAAGGGATCTTGCCTTAAGATATTTAAATAGTAGAGGTAGTATTGTTCCAAGATTAGCGATTCCTTTTTCAGTTAAATATAAAAAATATAGAGATGACCTTTTAAATGTAATTAAATTCCTTTCTTTATTATCATTCGCTTTGTTTTTTATTAGTAAGTATTTATGGATAAATTCGATAGTATATTTCTTATTAATTTTATCTATCTTAGTTCTGATATTTTTATATTTTAAAAGTAAAAAATAGTGTGTATACAATTAATCCTCCGAATAAATAAAACAATGCTTTTTCTTATAAAGTGAAAGAGAAGAAAAAATGCTCCTATGACTGACGTCAAATTAAATCCTAATTCAGATGATGTAGGAATCAAATTCAAGATCATTGGGATTTTAGTTACCTTGGGCTTAAACGCAATCGTTTTCATTTGGTATTTCTTCTTTTCAGGTCTTACCTAAACCTTGTCTTTAATCAATTATTTATTTATAGATATATACTGGTACTTTTTTTCTGTAGTCATTTTTAGTTTTTTAAGCTATGAGTACATTTCAAGTTTTCCAAGCTCATATTTATCAAACAATTCCTATCTATTCCCAAGAGCTCAATAGCCTTTAACTCAAAATCATCTAGATCAAAGTAGTTGTAAGGTACTTTTAACCTTAGGGTTAACTGACCATTTTCTTTTGAAATGGAGTGATTTGAAAAATTCAACTCTTTAAAATTATTTTCAAAATCAAACGAACTTCTCAAACTGCTTTCCCCTAATGCCTGAGTCGGGATCTAATGATTTGTAGAACTCGTCAAAGGTTGCCACTTTTTATTTTTGGATCCTTTGTTCTTGTCTCTATTTTGCAAGATCTCACAAGTTTGTCTTATTTGCAGTTGGGATCAGTAATACCTTTCGGGTGTTGCTCTTGTGATTTTCACTTGGTTGCCTGAATGACCTTCTGACTTACTAATCCATAATTTTTTCTCTTGATCTGTCAATTCTTTTTTAGTGCCAAAAATCCTTATAAACACCTGACCTAATTTCACCCCATCCAGTTCTTTTAGATCTTCACCAATTCCAAAGAACTCTGCTAACTCTTTGTTGCCAGAGAAGAAATCATCACCTTTCCAAGTATCAATTCCATTTTTATCGGTGTATTTTCTCTTGAAAAAATAGTGCTTTCCTTCTCCTCCTGTGAGGTTCTTCCATATATGCCAACCAACGATTACGCAAGGTTTTCTATTGCTTTTGTTTCCCATTCCCTTCCTAATGCTTCCATTTTTTTTTAATGCTAAATCCACTTGACCATATAAACAATAATAGTATATTTGTATTCTCTTATTCCCATGGCAAAAAAACTACTAAGCAAAAAAAAAGATCCAGTGAGCAGGATCCTTTTTTTATCTATGGAAATAAAAAATGAATCAACCAATTAGAGAAGCATTAGCAACACCAGAGGATGTTTGGTCTCTACCACAAGAGAGTTTTGTATGTTCTTCATTCGTGATCCGAAATCTGCGATAGAAATCCATCAACATTTGATAATTCAAATTTCGAACAAACTATTCAAAATCAATTTCCACTTCTTCTTTCATATCCCTATCTAGGTCGGGAAGATTTGGTTCTATCCAATGAGATTTATTGTCCACACTAGCCGCAGTTGCATAATTCATAATGTGCTGATCTACTTGTTTATAAATATCATGTAGATTTAAATCTTTGCGAACATCATCTGCTATCTCTGAGACCTGTTGTTCTGTTAAACAATGATCAGGATGTCGTAAATCACAGCAAGGGATTCTTTGCTCTATCAACTCATTTATGTTGATTTTAATTTCGTAATCTGGGTAAACAGTCATGTTATAAAAGAACTTTTTTTTTATTTCTAATTCAATTTTAGGATTTGTTTTTAAGTTTATCGTTGATCCCAAACAGCATCAAATTGATTCGCAATTATTTTTAAATCTGATTTGGGATATGCCTGACATAAAAGAACATAACCTTCATCTTGCAATTCACTCTTCAAACCCATTGCATCCATGTCGACAGAACCTTCTTTAAGTAAGGCGGCACATGTGCAACACATACCTACAAGGCAAGAACTTGGTAGCTCCACATTTGCATCTGCAGCAGCCTCGAATACGGTCTGGTCAGACTTGCAACTAAAACTTTTCTGAACTTGATCAATCTCGATAGTTATCTGGAATATGGAATCAGACACTTTAACCAAGGCGAACCTTGGCTTATTATGGCTTATTTGTTACACGAAAGGAAAACTTTTTATACGGCAGCAGTTTTGCCTCTTGGAGGCCAGCTGGAAGAGCAAAAACAATAGTTAGTGTGAAAATTTTGGCACTTTAATTTTCTTGGAATTTTGGGATCATACTTTTAATATTAATGACCATATAGGGATTG
Source organism: Prochlorococcus sp. AG-315-I14 (assembly GCA_003283665.1). Next base: position 28,963 of record QBWF01000005.1, read on the forward strand.
TAATCAAAGCAGCCAGAGTACTTGCCAATGGGTCCTTTGTTAATTAAATCGATGGGGGTCATCTAAAACGGGACCAGTTTTCCAGCGTCAGACCTTCAAATAATGAGAATGGATTGCTGTCATTCTTAAGAGCTTTTAGTAGTGTTTAAGCACCTTTTAGGCTTGTTTAGTGGTTGACTTCTGTTGACGCTTCATTTCATATCTATCCCTGTAGAGAGTTTTAAATAGTTGATCTAAAAATGGTTTTTCAGCTTCTCTTCTTTTATTGGTTTTAATCCTGCAAAGATCGCAGTTGTCTTTTTGAGGAATGGTGAAGCGAAATCAGGAGAGATCAAACTTATAAAAGATTTTTTGTAATCAAAAAAAACTCTAAAAAGAATAAACAAGCAACCTGATCACCTGATGAATGTTGAAGCAATAAGAAAAAATAGGCATGATGGGTTTATGAGATAAATACTAAATTAATGTTGATAACTCAAAAATTATGGGAAAGTAATTATGATCTTGCTTCACTCAGCCTAAATACTAAATTCGTCCAAGGGATAAAGAATGGAAATCTTCCTAAAACAAAATTCCAAGAATATTTAGCTCAAGATTATTTTTTCTTAGAAAGTTTCGCTCGTGCATACGGATTAGCAGTTTCCAAGTCAAGAAATAAAAAAAACATCAAAATTTTAAGTGTACTCTTATCAGGAGTATCAGAGGAGTTGATTTTGCATGAAACTTATGCAAAGGAATGGGATATTGATTTGACTACTAATTCAATAGAACCTGCTACAAAAAAATATACTGATTTTTTAGAAGATGTCTCCATAAACTTAAGTTTAATCGAAATCATGAGCGCAATGACGCCATGCATGCGTTTATATTCTTGGCTTGGAAAGAATTTATTAAATATGACTTCTGATAATCCTTATAAAGAATGGATCTTAACTTACTCTGATCAAGGTTTTGATAATCTTGCAAAATCACTCGAATATCTAATAGATGAATATGATGATTCTTATGATGTTGACCAAGTTAATTTTCTATATAAAAGAGCTATGGAATTGGAACTAGAATTTTTCAATGCCTATTCATCTTTCTCTTAAATTAGAAAAGATTTACTTTATAACAAGAAATTATGTATTCTAAAATTGCTCTTTCAATCGGTGGTAGTGATTCTGGTGGAGGTGCAGGTATTCAAGCAGATCTAAGAACATTCATGTCTATCAAAGTGCATGGATGCACTGCCATTACATGCATTACAGCACAAAACAGTATAGGGGTAACTGACGTAGAAGCTGTCCAAAGTCATTTATTAATCAATCAGATTGATGCTTTATTCTCGGATTTCGAGATACAGTGTTTAAAAACTGGAATGCTATTAAACGAAAGAATTATTATAAATACTTCAGCAAAATTAAAGGAATACTCTATCCCTAAAATTATTGATCCGGTTATGGTTTCAAGGACTGGGTCGAAATTAATCGAAGATAGTGCAATTAATGCTTATAAAAAATTACTTATTCCACAGGCGGAAATAGTAACTCCAAATATTTATGAAGCTAATTTACTTTCAGATGTTCAAATAAAAAATGAAGAAGATATAGAAATATCTGCTCATGAAATTTTAAAACTTGGTCCTAAAGCCGTCTTAATAAAAGGAGGAGGATTAAATTCCTTGAAAGGCAAAGATTTTTATATTGATAGAGAAGGCAAAAGAGATTGGTTCCTTAATAAATTTATTAACACCTCAAATACACATGGTAGTGGATGTACATTAAGTGCTGCTATTTGTAGTTATGTCGCTTTAGGTTTTGAGTTGATAGAATCAATCAAAATGGCAAAATATTTTATTGAAAGATCTTTAGAAAAATCCTATAAGATTGGATCTGGTCCCGGACCTCTTGGACATTATCAATAACAAATAGACTGACGTTTAAAGTGATTTTTTAGTTAACGTAAATATAATTCTTACGACTAAAAGAAAGATTTCATATGAAAAGTTTTAATTTAAAATTGTCTTTAAAGAAATAGTCATATCTTCTAATGTTTTTTTAAAAGGAGTTGGCTCCCAATCGAAAATTGAAATAGTTTCGGATATATCTGCTCCATATCGACCTCTTTTAATCATAGAGGAAGTGCTTTTCATATCTCTATTGAACATTGCTAGAGAATTTATGACTTGAGTAGGGACCAAACTCTTTGGAGATTTATTAAATCCCAGTTCTCTTAAAATTTCTGAAATTTCTAAGAATGGAATACCTTCTTGAGACGTTGCAATTATTCTTTTATGATCACTTTGGTTATTAGTTAATGATTGTACATGCAACTTCGCTACATCTCTTACATCAACCACAGTGAAATAGATATCTGGTAAAGCTGGAAATTTACCGGTAATCATTTTTGTAATTAAACTCGCTGATATACCTTCTATATCATTACTAAGTAATGGTCCAAAAACCATTCCAGGGTGAATAGTAGTCATTGAAAATGACTCGTCGGTTTGGTTGTCAACAAAATCCCAAGCTGCTTTTTCAGCTATTGTCTTGCTTTTTATATAAGCCCCTACATCCTTTGAGGTATCAGTCCAATCATTAGTATTGCAGTAGCTCTTGCTATGTCCGTAAGCTATAGCTCCCATTGATGAAGTGAGGACTGCCTTTTTAACTTTTGATTTATGCGCAGCTTTTAATGCCCTTAATGTTCCTTCTAATGCAGGGGTGATTAGTTCATTTTCATTCTTTGGCTCTTCGACAAAGCATGGTGAAGCGATATGAATAAGATAATCACAATCTGAAGCCGCATCGTCCCAGCCTTCATCCTTAAGTAAATTCAATTTACAAAAATCAAGATTGTTATTGTTAAATTCTGTACCTAACGATTTTCTTACTTCATTCTCTCGATTTAGATCTCTTAGAGATCCTTTTACTTCATATCCATTATTTAATAATTCCAAAATGCAATGCAGAGCAATATACCCTGAAGCACCAGTTACTAGAACTTTTCCTTGATTAACAGTCATTAGATAATATTATCAATAAATGATCGGCCTGTTCTTTTACTTTGTATACATAACTGAATTAAAGGGATTTAACGGGCCAATAAAAATGCTCTTAAGATATGGAACTACTTTTAAGTTCAAAGTGAAAAAGGTTATTTCATTAGTTTTCGCACTTTCAGTTATTGCTAGTCCATCTCTTGCTTGGGGTTGGGGAGGAGAAGGTGGATGCCCTCATTCAAAAGACAAAACAAATCAAGATGCTAAAACTGAGCAAGTAGAAGAAACTGACGCTTAAGTTGGAAGACCAGTTAGACTAGACAGAGTTTTCAATTGAGTATTAGTGCCGAGAGCTACAAAAGAGAGTTTGAGCCTTTAATAGAGAAAATATGGCCCATTCAGGAACATGACCAGAAAAGAGTTCATGGATAAGTTCTTTGATCTTTGCAAGGACGCTCAAGAAGAAATTCCACCAAATGTGATTGCAGAAATTCTCAGAGATTATGCAGATAGGTTGGATTAGATGAAAATACTCTTTGCTTTTGTTCTTGGTCTTCTTTTGTTTTTCTGTCCTATTGCAGTTCAAGCAGAAGAGGTTGAATTAATGCACAAAGAGGAAATACTTGAAGCACCTTCAGAAGACGCACTAAATTATTTACTGAGTGAGGACATATATCTAGGCACTCTTTCTTGGCAAGGAAATAAAGTTTCTACCAAATTTAATTACGACAAGAAAAAGAAGAAGTGATAAAGCCTAAATTCAAGTGGTTTATTACCTTCTATGTGATCAGCCCTCTGGTTTTGATATTTACTGTCTACGGATATTTAATTCTTAAGTGAAGGCGATAGAAATGCTGCATGATGTGTTGATTAACGCCTATTAATTGATGACTGATAAGAGTAAAGAAACATGGCAACCAACAGATGCGCAAGTCGATAAAATAATTCTTCCTGCCATGCAGGGGCTCGCACAGCAATGCGCTGATTATATTAACGAACTTCAATGTCCTACTGGATTTATTGCTGTCATGCTTAGGGATGTTGCAGATGCATTCGAGAACCCAGCGCCCGAAGGCGATAGCGATTGTTCTTGTTGCTAATAATGTCTTTACGTCATCCCCTTTTTCATAGAACCATTTTGGCTCTTCTTTTAGATGTTCAAGAAGCAGGGTACGAACCACCAACGCTGGAAAATATAGAAGCCTTTAAAATTGAGCTGCTCCAGGAGTTAGAGGAAGGCATAACTCCCATAATTGAAAGATGTTGCTATCAGAATCCTTCAGTCAAAAGGAATGAAGAGAAATCAAACCTACCTAAGTGTTAAAGGGTCCTTCTCATAGCATTCTATGATTGACAGCCAATTTCTTTTTGAACCACTGGGGCTGACTTAGGTCAGTCCATTTTATGGGCTAACTACTCAGAAAAAGACATCCATCTTTACTCTGAAGTGATTAGTCTTGGATCTTTAAAGAAAGATTGATACTCCATCACAATTCTTTGTAAAAATTGATACTTTTCCACAGAAGGTGATTCTCGCTGCTCATTCTTCTTTGAATAGAAAACGAATCTAAAATCAAAAATAACGTGAAGTATGATTTTGTGGGAATGCTTGGCCAAAGTTAATTAAAAGGTTTTTCTCTTCATTTTCAAAAGAAGAGAAATGAGAATTTTGATTAATGCTTTCTTCTTACAATTATGTGACTCAAAGCTGTTTGAAGAATAAAGATTTAAAGTGATATCGCTTACCAAGACTTACAAGTTCCCTGAATGAGAACTTTAAAAGAAGCTAGATAAACCTATTTTTAGCTTTTAAGATACTCAATGAGAACCATAAGAGTAACTTATGGTACATATAAGAAGCTCTAATTGATCACTTTTTCAGCCTTTCCCCACGAGTAAATGACAACTTTTCCACATGTTTTCCACAGGATGAAAATAACTACTCCTTCTGAGACTTAGTTCAGTGGAAAAACTAAAGAAACGTGCTTTTTGATCTACTTGAAAGTCAAATTCAGCTTTAAACTTATTCTTTAGCTTGACATCCTTTCATAGCAAAGGATCTCACTTTATGGATTCATGAGAATGTTTTTTTTTGCTTCCTTGACTTGATTCTGAAAATGTGAGGAACTGGAGTCTGACGAGTAAAGGTTTGAATGCAAAGTTTGGCACTAGAAACGATTCAACAAAGAGAAACAGATGAAGTAACTAGTGCCTATGTAAATAATGAGGATGATGTATTAGTCAGTTTTATTCAAGAAATTCCTGAGTATCTCCAAGAGGCCATGTCTACTTTTATAGATAAACATCCTAATTGGGATCAATATCGACTAATGCAGGCTGCTATATCTGGTTACCTTTTACAGAAAGGGGGTGATTCAAGAGAAATCCACCGTCTTTACTTTAAAAGTATGTTTTGTAAAAAAGCCTTTGGTCAAATTCTATGAATATGGAAACGGAGATTCCAGAGATCCTTTTGAACAAGATGAAGGATTTCATTGAATCAAGCCCTGAGTACGATCAGCACAGTTTCATAACTTCAGCCGTGAATAACTTCTTATACAAAAATGGGTGTGAAGATAGGCGAGTTTCAGAGAATTATTTAAACGATATTTTTGATCAGTCTCCCTCTCAATCAACCTGAATTGTGTCTTTAAGTTTTTGATTAATCAAAATGGCGAATGTTATATGCAATATCAACAAAAAAGAGCATAACTTCTATATATCTGCAATTCTTCTCCAACTCCAACAATATGAGCGATAGCGATTATTTCTTGTTGCTTAGTCTCTAGTGCCCAGATGAAAAGCATCAGGGGTAACAAAGCAGAGACTCGGTGTTAATTCAATTGCAATAAATTGGGCTTTGGCTCTTACGTAATAAACCCCGCCTTGCGACGGGGCTGAAAAGTGATCATTTTGTACAAGCTATGACGAAAAGGATCAGTGTCTTTTCATTTCTCAATACTGTGATGTGATTGCATGTCCTTCTGATTTACAAAAAATTAATCCCTATCCATCTCTAAAAGATAGGGCGCAATAAATCCATTGTAATCAAGCTTCTTTTTTGATGATAATCCCTTCCATCCATTGACATATTTCCTGCATTCATATTCTCCGCATAAGCAAGGATTTGGAAAAAAATCGATTGAATAATTTCTCATCGCATAATCAAAAGTAATTTCTTCACCTTTGTCGATACTCCTGTAGGCAATGAAAACATGAGCCCCAGATGCGTTTACCGAAATGCCGCATGAAGGGCTGCATGAGTGATTGACCTTGCTGATCAAACCCCCATGCTGAACATGGCGCGAAGCCGAGATCTGCGAGGCGTGGGAGTTGTTTGATTTGTTTAAGGAAATAGCTTGCTGACGTTTTGCTGACGTTTTTTGTCTAAAGGCATGGTTAGCCTCTTGATGGAATTAAGCTATTAAAGCGATTCAAGGGAAGGATGTAGTAATTGCTACATTTTTGTTTCATTTTATATTTAGTTGATTCGCAGTAAACGGTATCAACCGCTACACTTTTAGTACGTTCGTTTTCCTCGCGGAAATGCATGTTTGGACAACAGGGAACGGGGTTGTCTCTACAGAGAAACGTTATGAATCATCTAGCTTTAATAAAAAAGAGTCTCAGCAAGAAGGATCTACTTCATCAAGCAGAATTGGTTTTAGCTTCAAAGCCGTGTAAGGAAAAATCAGCTGAATTGAATATCCGTTTGATAGAGCAAAAAGCCAAAAGAAAAAATTTACATCAATTAGAATTGCTCTTAGCTTCTAAGAGTTCAAAAACTTCTTCTGCATTTTTAAATAGTCGTTTAGCAGAGAAAGAATCTCATAGTAAAAGGCTTCATTCAGCACAAATGATCTCAATGACTAAATAGGATTGTGATTGTTATCCTTTAATTTATTTGCATAATTAAAGATTCGTGCTTTGGGAGCACTAGGTCGCAGGTTCGAATCCTGTCGCCCCGATTGGGATCTCAAGGAATGGGTTTTTGGTTTGTATCCTAGTTGTATCCTAGGAACGGTTAAAAGTTGATTTTGCTAGGCCTTTTGGCTTTTGGGATTTAAATATTTTTTGTTTGTATATATATTCTAGGTTGCATAGTTGACTTTCTTTGTTCTTGTCAGACTCATATCAATCAATATTCCTCCTTTAGGAGATCCCTGATGCTTTGGGTTAAGGAATACAAGGAAGAAGGTTTCTCTTTGATAGAGCTTGTTTTAGTAGTGGCTGTTCTTGGCGTTTTAAGTGCTATTGCTATTCCATCATTTAATTGTTTTCAGAGAAAATCTAGAGCAACTGCAGCATTGGCTGCGATAAAACTAGTGCAATCGGAGTGTGCTGTAAAGAAAGCAGATACTGGGAGCATTGGGAATTTTACTCAGAACAATCTTAATTCTTATCAAATCCAATCTGATGGATCTAATGGTTGTGGTGGTGCATCAGGAACTGGATTAATTAGTGCAATACCTAGCGATACGAATGTATTGCCTACTTTTATTCTTGCGACGAACACAAATCAATTAACCTTTAGTTTCAAGGGACAAAATGGGATCGCAGTCGGTGAATGTCTAAAATTAATCTGTGGTAACCAGCTCGGTAATAATAACCAAGGGGGAAGTGGAGATAATGATCAAGGTGATGAATCCCAAGAGTTAGAAGAATGTCAATATGTCCCAATGGATAATTTGGCTAATGCCAAATGGATGTATCACATGTGTGAGGAGGCCAGGCAGAAAGTAAATCTATGTCAACACCCTTATGTTCATCATTCTGCTGGCCCACCTTTCCCTGTTGTTTCTTGCACTTCGTTATGCACTTTGGCTTACCAACAAAGTTGGTCGTCTAGTTGGACTCAATATCACTGTAATGATAATAGAAACGCTGAACCCCCTTGGCTTAGTGGTGGAGATAATGCTCAAATGAATAGCCTAGGCTTTGACAAAGATTCTATAATTCAGCACTTCAAAGATAATGGTTATCAGAATAGTCCATGAGTTTGTTCCATGTTTTAATAAAAAAAAAGGATGGATTTTCACTGATAGAACTTGTCGTAGTAGTTACTGTCCTTGGCGTTTTAAGTGCTATTGCTATTCCATCGTTTAATTGTTTTCAGAGGAAATCAAAAGCAACTGCTGCACTTGCAGCTATGAGACAAATACAAACTGAGTGTATATCAAACAAAACAGACGATAGAGCTACTGTGAATTTCTCTCCAAGTAATCTTAATTCTTATCAGATTCAATCAGATGGTTCAAATAGTTGTAGTGGTGCTTCAGGTAGTGGATTGATAAGTGCAATACCTACCGATACAAACACATTGCCTACTTTTATACTTGCAACGAGTACAAATCAACTAAGTTATGACTTCAAGGGAGAGAGTGGAATTAGATTACAAGAATGTTTGGATTTGATTTGTGGAGGAACTACTAGAGGTAATAGTAATGGTTTTATCGGTAATGAAAACGACCCAATTCCTACTTCTTATCCAGAGGAGATTGTAAGCAACAACTATTGCATTTCACATGGAAAAATTACTGGAGGAAGGAAAACTATGTGTGGTGCCGATTCTCAGCATACCAATGAACAACATGCCCACTGGCATTGTGAGGAGGCTGACGATGGAGGCGATTGGCGGCATGTGACTGAGTGTGAGCAGGCTCAAAAAGACTATGGATGTCAATGGAACTCAGAAAAAGGTAAATTTAATCTTTCCGAGGATGGGAAAACATGTGCTGAACAAATGAACGATACCGCTTGCAATCCAACGTGGACTAAGCGCTTAGTTTGTGCAAGATTTCTCTTTTGGCCATCCAGTTATCGTGCCTGCCTTGGACAAACCTCTGGATGCATTAAAGATTATGAGGATCCTCGTTGGGGAGCTGATAATTGAGTTACTTAAACCTCGATAAGTTCTTTGTGGCTGTGGGAACGCTTCATATGTTGGTTTAGAAGAAGGCGTTTCACATTCATTCAAACCCACCATAGTAGGGCTTTTGATATGCAGGTGGTTGTTGATATGCAGGTGGTTGATACATTGGAATCATCATTGGACGACTTGATGGTGGGCTGATTGGAGCAGGGTTATTGATGATGAATGGACGCTTGCCTGATGCAGCTGTAGGCGTCATGGGATAGCGGAAATATTTACTATTGTTTGATTTAGCTTCTTTTACTAAACGATTCATTTGTGAGCAGTGCTCGTCAGAAACTTCTTTTGCGCCCCCCATAATACTGTCTCCTCCCGGATCTGAATCTTTCAACTTTTTCCAACCTTTATTGTCGTTGAGCAAATTAACGGTCAAATCCTCGCAGTCTATATCTATACTCAATTGACTACTGGCTCCGCTTGAACTTATTACAAGGTATCGCAAATTTAAGTAGCGGCCATATTCGCCTCTTACTTTTTTGGCAACAACAGTATCAGGATGGAAAAGTATTGTACTTCCATTTGATCTCAACTTTGTTTTATATTTATCAGTTTTACCAAGCCTTAGCTCAACACACCCCCTGTAGTCAGCAACCTCTTTGCATTCATTATGAACTTTTCTAGGGATTTTCACTTCTGCTGCTGACGGTAAAGCAATCCCAGCGATTAGGGCGACTAGTAATAAGAGTTTCATTGATTCATATTAATTAAATTATTATTCATATTGTTTAGGTGCTTTGACCAGTCCACGGGAATCTTATTTGGTCTTTGAGTATTAGCCAATCTGTGAGCAAAAACTTGTCCTTCAGAAAGTTCATTAAGACATGAATTGTTTTTACCAATCTCTGGTTCTTCATCCGGACACCTTTGATCAGTGATTGCTGGAATAGCTGAATTTCCAAGAACTAGAAATCCTTTTCCAAAGAGCGGCTTCTTAGGACATACCTATCCTTTTCCTGCAACCGTTGGATGATTAGAACCAAAGGAATCCATTACACATTTAACTTCTTGGCAATAACCTCCTCCCAAATACGCCCAACCACTTGGACAACTATTACTAGTCAATTCTCTTTTGCCTTGTATAACTCGAAGGCTTGGTATATCAGTTGATTTGCTTCCTTGTGCCTTAACACATCCCAAATAATCTTTGACGTCTTTGCCTAACTTATGAACCTCTGGATCAACCCCAGCTTGAAGTGGTAACGAAACACCAAGAAGTAATGGAAGTATTAGAAATCGGCGCATAAACTAAACGAGTCGAAGTCGCAGGGCTTGTTGGTCCTCACTCGGCATTAAAGCATTTATCAAACAAATCAACATTACTCATTCGAAGTTTAATTCATAATTACTGTGCCCAAGGACAGGGATCTGCATATCTTTCATAAATACTTGCCAAACCATTGATCACCATAAACTGTTGAACATTAACTCCATCTATCGATAATTCTGCGACTGTTCTTCCATAGCGATCTGTCGTGATCCTACGAATAGATACATGTCTACCAGCAACTAGATCATTTAAAAAATCCCTTGCTTCTTTTGCAGGAATTGGATCAGCTCGACTTCCTCGTAGCTCAGGTGTGTCAATACAAGCAAGTCTTATTTTCTCTGCTTCTGTCGTTGTACAAGTATCTCCGTCATAACAACTATCAATAACCACTGTTCCACTCTTTTTGCTTGATGGAGACACTTCAATTATCATTCTTGAATTTCCATTCTTGTTTTCAGAGGATCCTCTTTCGATTCTTATATTTGAATCTTTCTTTTGCGGCTGAGAAGGAGCACTCTGATGACAGTGATAAGTTCCTAATTTCTTATTGTTATGGCAACCACTCGCGTTCAATCGACCACCATGTGCCCTAACTGCAGATTCTCCAAAGGCCCCAACTAATACAATCCCTGTCAGGAAAGAGAGTAATAAACGTGTTGCGTTTTTATTGTTCATTGTCTTCCGATTTGTTTTTTCCTTTTGCAATCGCTTCATCAAAACCAGATGCTATGAGACCTGCGGCAATCGCAATTACACTAATACCAGCTAAGGCTGTCAGTCCTGTAATAATCCTACCGACTGGAGTTATTGGATAAGTATCTCCGTATCCCACTGTCGTGATAGTGATAATTGACCACCACATCGCTTTTGGAATAGTACCAAAAGCTTCTGGCTGAACTTTGCCCTCTGCAAAATAAAGAAGAGCCGAGCTGATCAGAGTTAAAACACTTGTGTATAAGCCAACGATTTTTAACTCTTCTAATCTGCTTGAAATTGCATAAGAGATATGACCGAAGGCATTCTGAAATTTTCCAACCTTCCCTAATCGAAAGATCCGAATCAAACGAAAAATCCTGACAAGATAAATCTCACTCCCAACGATTCCTAAAAACAGCGGAGCAATAGCAATTAAGTCAATTAATGAGCTTGGAGTGAGAGCATAACGAGTTATCCCTTTAATTCCTTTCCCATACCTTTTACTAAAGGGAGAGACCCAAGCTCTTATTAAATATTCAACAAGAAAAAGTACACCAAAGTTTGAAAAATGCTTTAATTCCGAGTGAGAACCAACAAGTCCTGTGACTTCGACTCGTTTATTTTATGCGCCACCTTTTATTTGTTGCCTTGACTGCTGGGTTTTTGTCACCCACTGCCGCTATTGCAGATACATATGATGCACTTTGCAATAACAATGATTGTCAAATAACTATTGATAATTCTGGCTTGAGTACTCCTAAGGGTCTTATCGCTAAAGAAAAAATTACTCAATGGTATACAGGTGGAGACGAATACAATCTCGCTTTAGGTGCAGCTGGAGGAGCTGCAGGAGGAACTGCTGGATTAGCTGTTGCAACGGCAGCTTGCTTTACAGGAGTATTTTGTCCCGTAGCATTAGCTGCTGGAGTATTTGGTGGAGGTAAAGTAGGTTCAAAATTAGGGAAAGGAAAAAATTTCTTTTTTACTGTGATGGGCCAAAAAGATGACGGATCAAATGTTGCTCTAAGTTTTAGATTTTTAAATAAGAAAACCGCAAAGAAACTTCAAAAAGAATTAATTAAATTAACTGGTTTACAAATGGGACAAGTTAAATCTTCTGGATAACTATCATTACGAGCTTTAAAACACCTATTGCGTTTAATCTCTCTACCTCGGAGGCGTAGGACTTGTTAGTTCTCCCATCGATAAAAAGTATTTCTAAATCAAGAACCAAAGGAAACCCACTATTACGGCAGTAGCAAGTCCAGCACCTAAGGCTTGAGATTTAGTTCTACTTAAATTTGGCCCATATAATTCATCACGAATTTCAACAGGTTCTACAGTAAAAAGGATAATTCACGTGTCGATGTTCCTTCTACACCAAAACGGATGACAGATGAAGAGCTTGCGAGAATACGTGATCAAGTCCTTGCAGACTATAGAAAGAATAAATCGAGCAAAGTACAACCCTCAGTAATTGATGAAGAATACGATCCTTATTGGTCTCCCAGACCAATGAATCATTCTTAGTACTTTATGAATCAAGCGTGTCTTGTTTTTATGGATAACCTAAAAAAAATGCTGAACTTTACTTTTGCGGTTGTGAAAGACTGGTAAAGCTAATCTATAAGAAATAAGCACTGGTTTTATTTGTGGTTATAGGTATGAGCTATCAATTAAATACGATCAGATCTCTAATTGATAAACATTTATCTCTTCAGTGGTGTAGGGAAAATGTAGTGATCCCGTTGAGTATTGAGCCCAGCCTTCCCCCTAAGCAAAATAAGATTGTCATAGCTGTCGGAAATATCAGTTATCTAGGAACTATTGGTGATTTCTTAAAACATAAAATTTCATCAAAAGGATTGGATTGTTGTTTTATTGAATTGTCTATTGATGAAATACAGTCTCTGTTAGATCAAGTTTCTGAGGAAAGATTATTCAATAGACAAAACAATGAAAATAAGAATTTATCAGAAATTGATGTTATTGAATCATTAAGTGATGCTGCTGAAGAAGAAAAGGAAGAATCAGTAGTTAAATTTGAATTTGAAAGTAGTGAAGAAGCAATGATAGAAGATGAATATATAGATAAAGAATTAGATTTATCTATGGAAATGCAAGGAAATAAAATTCAAAAGGCAGCTGCGACAGTTTTAATAGATTCTTGTGTTAAAGGTGCCTCTGATATTCATATTGACCCTCGTGAGAATTGCACAATAATTCGTTTAAGAATAGATGGGGAATTGGCTGATTATGTAAGTATGCCAAAACTTGCAGGCCTTAAATTAACAGCTTGTTTAAAGAACATGGCAAAGATGGATATTGCTGAAAAAAGAGCTTCGCAAGATGGAAAAATCATGCGAACGTATCAGAACAAATCACTTGATTTTAGGTGCTCAACTGCGCCAGGAAAATATGGAGAAAAAATGGTTCTTAGATATTTAAATAATGATACTCAAATACTTAATTTAGATTTACTTATTCAAAATCAAGATATTAGATCTAAATTCAGAGAAATAACGAATCAAGTAAACGGTATCGTTATCGTTTCTGGTCCAACAGGCTCAGGTAAATCAACAATATTAGCTTCTACTTTAAGAGAGATAGATGATGGCAGCTTAAACATAGTTACGGCTGAAGATCCTATTGAATATGACATGGGAGGAGCGATTCAACAATTTCCTGTTCTCAGAGCAAAAGGTCAAACATTTGCAAATTTATTGAGAACTTTTCTTCGTCAGGACCCTGATGTGATTCTTATAAGTGAAACAAGAGATCCTGAGACCGCAGAGTCATCTATGGATGCAGCAGAAACTGGGCATTTGGTTTTTACAACATTGCATGCTAACAGCGCTGCAACTTCTCTTACAAGATTATTAGATATGGAGGTCCCTCCTTATAAATTAACTGCTTCATTGAGAGGAATACTAGCTCAAAGACTTTTAAGAAAAGTTTGCTCTAGCTGCAGCATTGAAAGACCATTATCTAACACCGAAGCCAAAATCACAGGCTTAAATACAGGTACACCAGTGAAAGTGGCAACATGCTTATCTGCTGAACAAAAAAGTCAACGGAAAAAGGAAGGAACTCTTTGTGATGAATGTATGGGGAGAGGATACAAGGGAAGAGTAGGCATCTTTGAGTTGTTAACAATTACTAGACCAATATCAAATGCAATTAGACAACAACTTTCAACTCAAGAAATCGAAGATATAGCTATCGCTGAAGGAATGTTGACTATGAAAGGTTATGCGGTCCAGTTGATAGAGCAAAAACTCACAACAGTTGCAGAACTAACCAAGGTTTGTAGATAAAACTATGAAGTTAAAAAAGAATCTTTGAATATTTTTTCTATTAACAATTAAAGTAATAGATATCTCTGTGCAAGAGGTAAAGATTCAGCTGGTTCACAAGTTAAAAGTTCACCATTTGCAAAAACTTCATAAGTTTGAGGGTCAACTTCTATTTTTGGCCTTGCATTATTGAGTTTCATTGATTGTTTGGATATCTCTCTTGTGTTTTTCACAGCAGCATAAGATCGTTCTAATTTAAGTTGTTCTGGTACACCTGCGTTGATAGCAGTTTCACTTAAGAAAGTGAGGCAACTAGAATTTATAGCTTTCCCAAATGCGGAAAACATTGGTCGGCCATGTACAGGTTGAGGTGTCGGTATTGAGGCATTAGCATCGCCCATTTGTGCCCATACAATAGATCCCCCTTTAATTACCAAGTCTGGTTTTATTCCGAAAAAGCCTGGTTTCCAAAGGACTAAGTCAGCAAGTTTTCCAACTTCAACAGAACCAACATGACTACTAATTCCATGCGCTATTGCAGGGTTAACGGTCACCTTTGATATGTATCTTTTAATACGATGATTATCATTTCTGTCATTATCTTCTGGTAAAGCACCTCTTTGAACTTTCATTTTATGGGCAGTTTGAAAAGTTCTACTAATAACTTCTCCAACTCTTCCCATAGCTTGAGAGTCACTAGCAATAATAGAAAAAGCTCCTAAATCGTGGAGTATGTCCTCAGCAGCAATAGTCTCTCTACGTATTCTGGACTCTGCAAATGCAACATCCTCAGGAATTTTGGGATCCAAGTGATGGCAAACCATCAACATATCTAAATGCTCTTCCAGAGTATTTAGAGTGAAAGGTCTAGTCGGATTTGTACTACTTGGAATAACATTAGATTCTCCACAAATCTTGATAATGTCAGGAGCATGACCACCTCCAGCTCCTTCTGTATGGAAGGTATGAATTGTTCTTCCTTTTATTGCCCGAATCGTATCTTCAACAAAACCAGCCTCATTTAAAGTATCTGTATGAATACAAACTTGTACATCTAACTGATCCGCAACACTTAGGCAAGAATCAATACAAGCCGGTGTCGTTCCCCAGTCCTCATGAAGCTTTAATCCACAAGCACCCGCTCTCACTTGTTCTTCTAATGCTGATTTATTCGTTGCATTACCTTTTCCAAAAAATCCCAAATTAACAGGAAATCCCTCCGCTGATTGCAGCATTCTTGAGATATGAAATGCTCCTGGTGTACATGTCGTTGCATTGGTGCCTGTTGCTGGACCTGTCCCTCCTCCAAGCATTGTGGTAATCCCACTAGCTAAAGCAGTTTCTATTTGTTGTGGACAGATAAAATGAATATGACTATCAATAGCTCCTGCAGTAATAATGTTTCCTTCTCCTGCTATTGCTTCTGTACTAGCTCCTACAATAATATTGACACCTTCTTGAGTATCTGGATTCCCAGCTTTTCCGATACCTGAAATTTTTCCGTCTTTAATACCAATATCAGCTTTAACAATTCCCCACCAATCAAGAATAAGTGCATTGGTAATAACTGTATCTACAACTCCATTATCTCTAGTTTGTTGTGATTGTCCCATCCCATCACGAATAACTTTGCCTCCACCAAATTTAACTTCGTCTCCATAGTGAGTATGATCTTGTTCAACTTCGAGAATCAAGTCTGTATCAGCAAGTCTAATGCGATCACCTTTTGTAGGGCCATAAGTCTCGGCATAAGCTTGACGTGAGATTTTGAAAGGCATTTAATTAATGTAGTGAATCGTTTATAAGTCCGTTGAAGCCAAAGACCTTACGGTCTCCTGCGTAAGGCACAAGATCAACCTCTCTCTGATCACCTGGCTCAAACCTAATAGCAGTACCAGCTGGGATGTCTAACCGCATACCAATAGATCGTTGACGATCAAATTCCAGGCCGTTATTAGATTCAAAGAAATGATAATGAGAACCTACTTGAATTGGTCGATCGGAAATATTAGCGACTTTAAGAGTTGTGATGTCTCTACCTTGATTTAATTCGATGAAACCATCTTCGGGAATAAGTTCTCCAGGGATTAAATTTGACATGATTTTAATTAACTAATTGGATTGTGAAGTGTTACCAGTTTTGTTCCATCTGGGAAAACGGCTTCTATTTGAACTTCATCGATTAGCTCGGGTACACCCTCCATAACTTGTTCTTTTGTGAGCCATGTTGTCCCCTCAGTCATTAAAGTTGAGACATTTTTTCCATCTCTTGCACCTTCAAGTACTTGAAAGCTAAGCCAAGCAACAGCTTCTGGATGATTTAATTTAAGTCCCCTTTTCAATCTTCGCTCTGCAAGAAGAGCAGCCGTAACCACAAGTAATTTGTCTTTTTCTTGAGGACTTAAGTACATTTTTTAATTATTACAAAATCATTTTACTGGGATTCAATTCCAGAAAAGTTCATCATGGACAATCTGTATCTGTTAATGCATTCTCTTGCATAGGCCAAATCCTCATATAATCAGGAATAGTAGATTTCCTTAAAACTCGTGTAAGACTCCAAATTCTATAAAACCAAAATCGAGCTGATTGCGTTGATGTACCTCTATACCTTGCTGAAATACCATTATCAAGCAGGCTGCAAGTCATGAATCCTTGAAGCCCTTCTCTTCGTTGACGACATTCTTCTAATAATTTTGATAAGGCTTGTTTGTTTGTACTTTTGGGTGTTACCCATGTTAACGATCCAAATACTGGCTGATCATCTAAACCATGAATTGATTCAAGCGCATTACCGGAAAGTTCTAGTCGATCACTGAATTCATATTGCTTCCCCTTGCTACTCTCTCTAAAGATCTCTAAAGAGGATCTCCATACTCCAGATCCAAGTTTTTCTCCTATTGCAGTTCGTCCTAAGCGAACCAAATCAACACATAGGAAACTTGATGAGTTGTCCAACTTAACAGTCATATTCTGTTCAAAAAGCCCCCCTTGATAAATAATTAGTTCTTGAGGCATCCATTCAAAGTCAGCATTTTTTTCAATATGAAAAAAACAATTTTGATTTGACCAGATCCCTTCTGGATTCAATTTTGATCTACCTCTACTTCCATAAACTTTTTGAGCTGCAACTGAAGAACATATTGCACTACTATTTTCTTCAGCATTTACATTTATCGTTAGTTGGTCACCTCCCACAATCCCTCCTGCACTGTGAAGGATGGGAACTTCACACCTCCCATCCTCTTTGTTGTTGAACACTTTCATTATTTTTAGAGGAGCTTTGCACTTGGCTTGATGGATAGTTATTAAATTGTCAATGTCTCTGGATCCTGGCTTCTTAAAAAGTCTTAGATCACAAGTTCCATGCCATTTAGAAGTCATTTATTCGTTGTATCATTTAAATTAAAAAAATATTGAGGAAATAAGAATTCTTTAAACTTGTAGATATAACCGTTAAAATCTAAATCCACAACTAATTGAAATTTGTCAGAGACAATAATCTATCTCACAGAGAGAACAAGTACACAGGCCAACGAAAATTGTCTGATACTATCTTTATCTGCGAAAGAGAGAGTCCAACTACGAGGGAAGCGATCCACCTTAAATGGAATTGAGGTTATTTTAAATTTACCTCGAGGCGGCGGCAGGTTGATTCCTGGAGAGGTTTTAAAAAGTGATGATTCATTATTTTATGTAACCATCGAGGCCGCTAAAGAGGATTTAATAAAAGTAAGTTCAGACAATAGATTGAAATTATTAAAAGCTGCATATCATTTAGGTAATAGACATGTTGCGATAGAGTTTCATGAGAGAGATATATATTTACTAAACGATGTAGTTATGAGGAAAATGTTAGAACAACAAGGATTCGAAATAGAATTTGCTCAATGTGCTTTCTCTCCCGAGATTGGAGCTTATAAATAAAAATCTTGATAAAATCAATTAATGCAACTTGAGTTTTTACAATTATTAAGTCCATCATTACCAGTTGGTGCTTTTAGTTACTCAGAAGGATTGGAGTGGCTTGTTCAAAATAAAAAAGTAAATAACGAGACAACTCTTTTTAATTGGATCGAAAGTGAGCTTTCTAGAGGTCAGTTAACAATTGAGGCAAGCTCAATTTCTTATATAATGAAAGATTTAGTTGATTGGAAGAATAATCGAGATGTCCAACATAAATTTGTTATTGAAGAGTGGAATTCTTGGCTTAGTTCTTTAAGAGATTCTCCAGATGTTAGATCTCAACAAACACAAATGGGTGAATCTTTATTACAGCTTCTCATTGATCTAGATCACCCTCTTCCTGACAATGAAAAGAAGTTCATATGGCCGATAGCTTGGGCATGGGCTGGAGTATGTTGGAATATCCCCCCAATTGATTTAGTCGAGGGATTTTTATATAGTTGGGTAGCTAATCAATTAAGTGCAGCATTAAGGTTATTGTCATTAGGGCCAACAAAAGCTCAAAAACTTCAAAAAAAATCTCTATTAATTATTAAGTCTCAAGCAAATTACTTATCACAGCAAAATCCAAAAGAAATTTGGATTAGCGATGTTGGTGCAATCATGGCCCAACAATCGCATGTAGAACTTTATTCAAGATTATTTAGAAGCTAATGGAAAGTAAATTAAGAGTAGGAATTGCTGGCCCAGTTGGTTCTGGTAAAACGGCTATTATTCAAAAACTATGTGAAAACCTTAAAGATCAATTAGAAATCGCAGTAGTAACTAATGACATTTATACGCAAGAAGATGCAAAATTTTTAACTAATTCAAAGGCTTTAGCACCTGAGCGTATTAAAGGAGTTGAAACTGGAGGATGTCCACATACAGCGATAAGGGAAGATTGTTCTATAAATCGCATTGCGGTTGAAGAGTTAGAACAAAGGTTTTCAAATTTAGATTTAGTATTTGTAGAAAGCGGTGGAGATAATCTTGCCGCCAGCTTTAGCCCTGAGTTGGTAGATATATGTGTTTATATCATTGATGTTGCTGCTGGAGACAAGATCCCAAGGAAAGGTGGACCAGGCATAACTCGTTCTGATTTATTAGTTATAAATAAGATTGATCTTGCTGAAATGGTGGGTGCCAGTTTGAAAGTAATGGAGAGGGACACTTTATTAATGAGGGGTGATCTTCCATGGTGCTTCACAAATACAAAGACAGGAGAGGGGATAAACAGAATTGAAGATTTTTTGTGTAATCAAATACCTTTTTCTATATAAAGAGTATTGACAGATACGTAAATTTATCTTCTTTTCGAGAAATAAACTAAAACGTCTTATTAGCTACAAAAGGAAAGTTGTTCATTTAGATACATTCCGTTCAACCCCCAAAGGTGGGCAATCAACTAATTTAGTTAGTAATTCATGAAGCTTTCAAAGCGTATTTTTGCAGGTTTAGCGACTGCCTCTTTAGCCGTAACTGTTACTGCTTGTGGTGGGTCAGATTCATCAGGCAACTTTGATGACACAGTAACTGTTGGGATTCTCCATTCTCTATCAGGGACAATGGCAATATCGGAATCAACTCTTGTTGATACAGAGAAAATGGCTATTGAGGAAATCAATGCAGCTGGCGGGGTAACAGTCGATGGAAAAAGCTACAAAATTAAGTACATCGTTGAAGATGGTGCCTCAGATTGGCCTACCTTTGCTGAGAAATCTAAGAAGTTAATCGACCAGGATGGAGTACCCGTTGTCTTTGGTGGCTGGACATCTGCAAGTCGTAAGGCAATGCTTCCGGTTTATGAATCTAAAGATGCATTCCTTTATTACCCAATACAATATGAAGCCCAAGAGTGCTCCAATAACATCTTCTATACCGGAGCAACTCCTAATCAGCAATCCGAGCCTGCTACAGATTTCATGTACAAGCGCTCACCAGCTGCTGGAGGAGATTTCTTCTTAGTTGGTTCTGATTATGTTTTCCCAAGAACTTCTAATACAATTACTAAAGCTCAAGTTAAACAACTTGGCGGTAAAGTTGTTGGAGAAGATTACCTTCCTTTGGGTAACACAGAGGTAGCACCTATTATATCCAAGATAAAAGTTGCTCTTCCTGATGGCGGAATAATCATTAACACCTTGAATGGTGACCAAAACGTAGCTTTCTTCAAACAAATCCAGGACGCAGGAATCACTCCTTCCAACGGTTATTACGTAATGAACTACTCCATTGCGGAAGAAGAAATTAGCACAATTGGACCTGAGTTCCTTGAGGGCCACTATGGTGCTTGGAACTACATGATGTCTATTGATACTCCAGCCTCTAAGAAATTTGCTAAGAGCTTTAAGAAGAGATGGGGTAGTGATCGTGTTGTAGCTGATCCTCAAGAATCTGCTTATAACATGGTTTATCTTTGGAAGCAGGCAGTTGAAGATGCCGGTACATTTGATGACAATGCGGTTAGAGAAGCATTGGTTGGACAGACATTCGATGCTCCTCAAGGCCCCGTGGAGGTTATGGCAAACCATCACCTATCTCAAACAGTGAGAATTGGTGAAATCAACGCAAAGGGTGGATTTACAATCCTTGAAGAAACTGGAGTTGTTGAACCACAAGCGTGGAACCAAAAACATCCAAGTTCAAAAGGTTATGCATGTGATTGGACTGATCCTAAGAAAGGTGAAAAATATAGAATGTGATTCAATTTTGACTTATAAATAGATTCTAATAAGGAGCCTTCGGGCTCCTTAATTTCTGTAAAAATAGAAACTAATCTAGTGCAAATTATTTTTGAAAGTCTTTTTAATGGCGTTGCCATTGGTTCTGTTTTGCTTATCGCCGCACTGGGATTAGCAATTGTCTTTGGACTCATGGGTGTTATTAATCTTGCTCACGGTGAGTTAATGATGCTTGGAGCTTATTCAACTTACATAACTCAATTAATTTTCAAACAAGTTTCTTTTTTAAAACCATTCTATGACTCCTATGTCATTGTTGCTATTGGAATTGCTTTTTTAGTTAGTGGAACAGTTGGCATTCTTTTAGAACGAACAGTTATTAAACGTCTCTATGGAAGTCCTCTTGAGACTCTTTTAGCGACATGGGGGGTTAGTCTAATTCTCCAACAATTTGTCAGGAGCGTTCCACTTGCTTATGGAAGTGGGCTGGTTATAGCAATTTTTATTGGCTTAATTACACCACTATTTTTGTCAGATGATTTACTTCGTGGAGATAAAGGTAGATTAATCAGGTCAGGTACTTGGGGCATGTCTGCATTAATAGGAGTAGCAACAGGAGGTGTTTTATCATCTTTAGTAAGTAAGCTTGGTCGCGCTAGTGCAAGAAATGTTGATGTTACTGCCCCCTCCTGGATGAGAGGAGGAATTGATTTTTTGGGAAGCACTTATCCTAAAACACGTCTGTTAATAATTCTGATTACACTTATATCTGTTCTTGTTGTTATTTTCTTTCTTGATAAAACAGCTTGGGGGCTTCGGATTAGAGCAGTCACTCAAAATAGATCCATGAGTGAATGTTTAGGTATTTCAACAGAGAAAGTAGATATCATCACTTTTGGAATTGGTTCTGGTATTGCTGGTGTTGCAGGTGTAGCTGTATCACTTCTTGGTTCAGTTGGTCCAAATGTAGGCGTAAATTATATCGTTGGATGTTTCATGGTTGTAGTCCTTGGTGGGGTTGGCAATTTACTAGGAACAATCCTTGCTTCTTTCTCAATTGGGATAATGACTGATTTGATTGGAGCAGGAAGACTTCTAACGATTTGGCCAGATATGCCTTCACCTTTAGCTTCGATAGTAGATTTCTTTGCGACAACAAGCATGGCTAGAGTCATGATATTTGCCCTAATAGTTTTATTTTTGCAATTTAGTCCAACAGGGATGTTCCCTCAGAAAGGAAGAATGGTGGAGTCTTAATTTATGTCAATTATTTCTACAAAAAAAAATTGGATCAACCTAATTATCTGGGTTGTAATTATTGCCTTAATTATTGCTGCACCAACTTTTCTTCCGGTTTTCAGATTGAATCTCTTAGGTAGGTACCTATCCCTTGCAATTGTTGCACTTGGAGTTGATTTGATTTGGGGATTTACTGGAATGTTGAGCTTAGGTCAAGGAATTTTCTTTGCTTTAGGTGGCTATTGCGCCGCAATGTTTCTTCAATTGAATAGTTCAGAAGGATTTCCCAATGGTATCCCAGAATTTTTTGGTTTATATGGCATAGAAAAACTTCCATTTTTCTGGGAACCTTATAAAAATTCAATTTTTACTCTTATTTCTATTTGGTTGCTACCGGCAATAATTGCTGGTCTTCTTGGTTATTTAGTTTTTAGAAATAGAATTAAAGGTGTTTATTTTTCAATCCTTACACAAGCAGCTCTTCTTGTTTTCTTCAATTTCTTCAATGGTCAACAGAAACTAATAAATGGAACAAATGGTTTAAAAACAGACGTGACGGAACTTTTTGGACAAATGGTAGGTTCAGAAATAATGCAAAGAGGGTTCTTTTGGTTAACTGCAATTTTAGTTATATTTGCATGGCTTTTTTCACGTTGGATTGTTCGCGATAGGTTTGGAGACATCTTGATTGGAATTAGAGATGATGAACCTAGAGTCCGCTTTACTGGTTACAATCCAGTTGTTTTTAAAACCATAATTTTTTCAATAGCAGGTGGATTAGCAGGAATTTCAGGAGCTTTATATACAGTTCAATCCGGTATAGTTTCACCTCAGTTTATGACTGTTCCTTTTTCTATTGAAATGGTTATTTGGGTTGCGGTTGGAGGAAGAGGAACTTTACTTGGTGCAATTTTAGGAGCTGTTTTCATCAATTATGCAAAAAGTTTAGTTAGTGAAGCACTACCAGCAAGCTGGATGTTTATACAAGGCGGGTTATTTATTTTTGTTGTAACAGCACTCCCCGAAGGTGTTTTAGGCTGGATAAGAAGAGGTGGTCTAAAGGAATTACTTTATTTGATAGGCATTAATAAAAAGCTTAAAACATATCCAAGTCTTGAAGTCAACGAACAAGGTGAGGTGAAATCATGAATTCTCCATTGCTAGAGATAAAACAAATTTCAGTTAGTTTTGATGGATTCCTTGCTCTTAATGATCTTAATCTAGTTATGAATGAAGGTGATCTTAGAGCAGTTATCGGTCCAAATGGCGCAGGTAAAACTACCTTTTTAGATGTTATTACCGGAAAAGTAGTACCAACCAAAGGTGATGTGATTTTCAAAAATAAATCATTGATTGGGCAAAAAGAATATCGTATAGCTCGTAAAGGGATTGGTAGGAAATTTCAAAGTCCTAGAATATTTAAAAATTTATCTGTACAAGAAAATCTAGCTCTATCAGTTAGCAGACCTAAAACTCCATTTTCATTATTAATCAATAGTTTAAAGGTTAAGCAATTAGATAAAATCCAACACTTAATGAGTATTGTCAATCTCCAATCCAAATCAAATATCAAGGCTGGAGCTTTATCTCATGGTCAAAAACAATGGCTAGAAATTGCAATGTTAGTTGGACAAGATCCAGATCTATTATTGGTCGATGAACCTGTAGCAGGTTTAACAGATGAAGAAACAGATTTAACGGCTGATCTTCTTAAATCTTTAGCTGGTGATCATACTATCTTAGTTATTGATCATGATATGGAATTTATTCGTAGACTTGATTGTCCAGTTAGTGTTTTACATCAAGGACATATATTGAAAGAGGGGTCTATGAGCCAAATAGAAAAAGACCCTTTAGTAATAGAGATTTATTTAGGACAGTCTGAGGAGGAAGTTTAATGACCCTTCTTAAGACAAATGGTTTGAATACTTACTATGGCGAGAGTCATATACTTCGAAATGTTGATATAAATATCAACTCAGGTGAGATGGTATGTCTTATAGGTCGAAATGGTGTGGGTAAGACTACATTTCTAAAATCATTAATAGGCTTATTAACTCCTCGTAGTGGCGAGATTACTTTCAACGGAGATTTGATCAATAGAAAGCCTCCTCATCAAAGGGCTCGTGCAGGTATCGCTTATGTTCCTCAGGGTCGAGAGATAATACCTTATCTCTCTGTTGAGGAGAATCTTCAACTTGGAATGGAAGCTTTACCTGGAGGAGTTGCGAAGCATAAAAAGATTGACGAACTTGTCTTTGAATTGTTCCCGGTTCTTAAACAGTTTTTATCCCGAAGGGGAGGAGACTTAAGCGGTGGACAACAACAACAACTCGCAATTGCACGTGCATTATTGGGTAAACCGAAGTTACTGTTACTTGATGAACCAACTGAAGGAATACAGCCCAATATCGTTCAAGATATTGAGTCGGCAGTTAGAAGGATAATTGATGAAACTGGTATTGCTGTTTTATTGGTAGAGCAACATCTGCATTTTGTTAAGCAAGCAGATCGTTATTACGCAATGCAACGTGGAGGCATAGTGGCTAATGGGCCAACAAGTGAATTAAGTAAATCTGTAGTCGAGAAGTTTCTTAGCGTTTAAAGATTATTCTTTTTTCTTCGCTTCAGAAAGTAAGCGTTTCATATTTACCAACTACCTAATTGATCGAAGATAATTGCGCAGCCTATAGATTGTTTTTCTGAGAGTTTCTATATGAATAAGAAATTTTATGTTTTTTCAATTGGTGCCATTGTTAATCCTTTGCTGATCAGTTGCTGATGATATAGCTCTGCCTGTTCAAAGGGGCCTCTCCATACTTCCGCTAAACCTTCCCTATCTACTTCGACGGCAAGTACCCATGATCTTTTTTGACTCATTCCTGGGATGATTTTCTCAAGACAATTTGCCACATGTTCAAACGTATTAAAATTATCATCAAGAACTATTATCCTTGCTTCTGGATATTTTCTTTTTGTTGTCTTTGGATCTAAGACTGTAGTAGTAGTTTCTTGATCCATAAAAATGGGGGGCAAGGCCCACAAGATAAATCGACTGTCAACAATTCAATTCTGAATTTAGAATTCATTGCTGCAACAATTAGATCTGCTTTGCTAACCATTGATACTTTCCTCTCCCCGCATGCTCGAGGAAAGAGGCTGAATATGAACTGAAGACAATAAAAGTGCCTTAGAAATTGTAATTGGAAAGTAAGAAAACTAAGCTGGTGTCTACTTTACGAGAGATTTTAAATACCTCTTTCTTTGACCACTTCCTTCTACTTCAAAATGCCATGTAGGCCTTTTTCTGTCGGATGTTTTCAAATAGTCTTGAGACTTAGACGAGCTTGAATTCTTCTTAAACGAAGTAACCATAGCTCTATTGAACCATATTTTCCGATAATTTGCTGTTCGGATAACATCTCAGGCCTGTTTTAAGTAATACTCGAAGTAACTAAATCAGAGAAAAGCCCCTTCCCCCGTTGCTCGAGGGAAGAGCCAATCGAAAAATCAATGCTCTAAATAACTAACGTCCTCAAGTTACTTTTTAAGCAGCGACTTTTTCTTTCTCTTTCTTAGCTGGAGCCAGTGCTTTGAGCTCCTCTTGCAACTCAACCTCACGATCTGTCAATACTTTGACTCGTGCCTGATAGTTCTCTTCAAGTCTCATACGAGAAGTCTCAATATTATCGAGTTCTTCTTGATGTTGCTTACGTTTTAGTTCTTCTAACTGACTATCAGAGACAACATATACAGTTCTCATAGGAGACAAGAAAGAGTCAGAGAATACAGCATCAAATAAAGAGTAATACATCAGGTCTCTTGCGAGTTACATAACTACTTTCGCCCGACTAATTAAATTCAGAAAGGTTGCAAACCGAAGAAATATATTCGGTGTCTACTACTCAGATCGGTTGCCACTAATGATTAGTTGGGTATACCGATAAGAGTATTGATTATTATTTAAGCCTATAGATCCTCTTAGATTTCAAAACAAGCCTTATTACTTTCAGGTTGGTCTAAATATTGAAAATAATTTCACACGATTTCTTTAATTAATTGCATCATATCTTTCGCATCGAACTTCAAGACTTGGATCGTCGAACCATTCTTGAGGTTGAGTAAATAAATCGGTCAACAGGGATTCTCTTGAATTTGTGGGAGGTTTATATCCATATTCCCATCGAGCTAGTGGAGGCATCGACATGAGAATTGATTCCGTTCGACCATTTGTTTGAAGTCCAAAAATTGTACCTCTATCCCATACAAGATTGAATTCTGCATATCGACCACGTCTATATAATTGAAAGTCTCTCTCTCCCTTTCCATATATTTTGTTATTTCGTTTTTGCACAATTGGAGCGTAAGACGGCAAAAATGCCTTACCACAGGCTTTAGCTAAAGAAAGTAGCTCATGCCACGTTTTCGTTTGCTCACCCAACGAATCAGAGGCTTGGGAAGCATGGCTATTAGGTTGATTTCCTTTATATAGACTTCCAGTTCCATTTTGATAATCATAAAAAATACCTCCAATCCCTCTTGTTTCAGATCTATGTTTTAGGAAAAAATATTCATCACACCATCGCTTGAACACTGGGTAAAAGTTTTTATCCACTGAATCACAAGCTTCTTTATGCACATTGTGAAAATGTTTAACATCTTCTAAATAGGGATAATATGGAGTC
>QBWF01000006.1 GCA_003283665.1 Prochlorococcus sp. AG-315-I14
CCACTTGATCTTTTCTTTGGTCTATGGAACTGCTGGCCTTGCACACTCTCTCCTTTTCGACGCTGATCTACAAGACGGTCCAATCCCAACAACCAAGAAATTTAAACTTGAATGGGAAAACCCTGATAATCAGACATTTATTCTTGGACACCATTTAATTTTCTTTGGTGTTGCAAATATTTGGTTTGTTGAATGGGCTAGGTGGCATGGAATTTATGACCCTGCCATAGATGCTGTTCGAACTGTTTTCCCTGGTTATGGAGACTTTGCGATGGTGTATGGCCATCAATGGGATTTCCTTCAGATTGATAGTCTTGAAGAAGTTATGAGTGGTCATGCTTTCTTGGCTTTCGTTGAGATCAGTGGGGGTGCTTGGCATATAGCAACCAAACAACTTGGTGAATACACCGAATTTAAAGGAGCAGGACTTCTTTCGGCTGAAGCAGTATTATCTTGGTCTTTAGCAGGTATTGGCTGGATGGCTATGGTTGCTGCCTTTTGGTGTGCAACAAATACCACTGTTTATCCAGAGGCATGGTATGGCGAGGTTCTACAACTTAAATTTGGTATTTCCCCTTATTGGATAGATACTGGGGATATGACAGGAGTTGTGACTGGTCACACTTCTCGTGCATGGCTTTCTAATGTTCACTATTATCTTGGATTCTTCTTTATTCAAGGTCATATTTGGCATGCTCTTAGGGCAATGGGCTTTGATTTCAGGCGAGTTCTTGGATCTGTAGCTTCTTTAGCCTCAAGTGATAGTTAGTTTATTTCTTAGCTAATTTCAAGAAAAAAGCCTCATCGTATTGATGGGGCTTTTTTTATATCAATTAAGATATTAATTTGAAAAATATTTATTCTTTGGTTCAGGAATTTTTATTGTGATTATATTTTTATATTAATCGTTCTTATCTTCCTCCTCATTTTTTTTAGCATTGAAATCATACTCATCAGAAAAAGTATCTAAATCATTGTTGGAGATAATTTCGGATTGATCAGCTAGCTGAGTTTCAGCACCAGAGCTTTCGGGTCTAGATTCATCAGAGGAAGTATCTAAATCATTGTTGGAGATAATTTCGGATTCGGTTGAGGAAGACGATTCAGAGGTGTTTTCATTGATTGCAGCTTCTTCGATCTCATTCTTTGCAGTAGGAGATTGAATTAGACTTTTAAGGATTAAAAAAAGTTTTTTGAAATTTGAAAATAGATCCTTCAGATTTTCATATATTTTTTTAAGAACGCTTTTTATCTCTTGAGCCTTTTCACCTTTGTTAAAAAAAAGTACTCCAGAGATTGTTAAAAGTGAGATTAATATGAAAACAAACAAAGAAATCATTAGTTTGATTTGACAGATATCATAAAGATCCCTCTTTCTGACGAATCAATCAAGTGTTTATTTACATTGAAAAATGTCCCTAAACACATTTTAATGATTTAAGAGCGTTTTAATTGAACATAAGATCTCCCTAATACATAAATCAAAACTTAATATTCTTTATGATGGAGTCTGTCCATTGATTTTAATGCAAGTTGATTTCCTTCAATTAAAAGACAGAAATGGAAATTTAAAATGTTTTGATATCGATGACGCTAACTTATTTTCCAAAATAATTATGCAATTACAGCTAAATATGTAATTGCTCGAATCCAACTGATTAAACTTAATGGCAGGTTATTAAAATATAAATTTTTTCTTTGAGGCATATGAATTGATTTGTATGGGGGTTGTTTGATATCTTAATTAACTCGAAATTATTTGATGAGGCGTTTAATTGAATATATAAATCACGGCCTAAATCTAGGTTGAAAATTGTTTTTCTAGCATCATTAAAGCAGTTTAATCGCTATATTGAACTAGAGCATATAGCTTAAAATTATAATTAACCAAATGTAGAATTGTTATATCCCCAGTGAGTAGCTTTAACATCAATGAATTCAATATAAATTCTATTTTTTTGAATATTAGTTTTTGAAGCTATTAAATTACATAGAGTTTTTGTCATTGAAGAAGGTTCTAATGAACCTATTGATTTTAATTTGATAAAGCAGCAAGGTTCCTTTGATCCGGCAAATGTCATTGGTATATTGGTTTGAATGATTGTCATTACATAACTTTCAGGCTTTCTAGTTAGGATCGCAATTTTTTCAGAAAGTTCCTTTTGCAAGGAGTCGTCTTCAAAAATTGTTTCGGTAGAGGTTTTTACTTGAATTAAAGGCATGAAAAACTTTTTATTAGGTTTAAATTTAAATACATACTAAGAGAGCACCTTTTGAATATGTAGGAAAGCTTAAGTTGTGAGTGTGTAACCGTCTATCTCGAAGAGTTTTGAGTTTTACAGTTTGAAAAATAAAGAAATTATTTTTAATTCTCTTTTTTGGACCACAATCGTTTGTTTTAGGAGTTAAATTAATAAAAAAAAATTGAAGATGAAAAGCGGTTTTGAAGATACTTATAACAATAGTTTTGAAGATGATTTCTCTTCTGAAAAACAGTCTTTGATTTTTGGAGGAGCATTAGTATTTTTCAATTTGTCGGTGATGCTTTTTGTTGGTCTTTATTGGATGAATCCAGTTATGCATCAGTTCATCTCTGGCAGACCTCTTTTATAGTGATATAGATGAATTTATACTCATGACCTTTTAAATACATTAATTTGTTTTATCTTTTTCAATAAATCACTTTCTAAGGGGAGATAATTGAGTAATCCAGGTAGTAACACAAGTCTAGCTATGATCAGAAGCCGATTTAGCTTAAAGATACTTTCATGTGTTTTAGGTTTATTGATTTTATTTTTAGGAACAAATCCAGTTTTTGCTGGAGCAAATGTTGCTACAAAAGGAGTAGGAGATGAGGTACCAAGTTATGTCCGGTCTAATATCACTGGATTCAACTTTCACGGTCAGGATTTACATTTATCTTCAATAGCTGGTGCTGTCGCAAGGGATGCTGATTTTAGTGATGTAGATCTTCATGGGACAGTATTAACTTTGTCTGATCTTAAAGGGTCCAATCTTAACGGGATTGATCTTACTGACACCCTTTCAGATAGAGTTAATTTTCAAAAAACAGATCTTAGAAACTCTATACTTGTAAATATGATTGCCTCTGGAAGTAGTTTTGCCGGAGCTCAAATTGAAGGAGCTGATTTCACATTTGCTGTGTTGGATAGGGATGATCAAACAAATTTATGTAAAATTGCTGACGGCATAAATCCTGTTACAGGAGTTTCTACTAGAGACAGTCTTGAATGTGTTGGCAATAGTAGTGGTTATAAACCTGCTTTGCCAGAGGCTTAAATTATTATTTTTATATTCTGGATCGTTATAAATGAGTTGCACAAGCAAATATTTTTTGCTTTCTTGGATTAATAACTGATTATTTTTAGTGAGAAATTTTTGGCCTCAGAGACCTTCTGCTAAAGGGTTCTCTATAGAGAACTTAGCCCTTAGATATCGAGAAAAACTTGCAAAAGTTTCTTCATCTAATGTTAGAGAAAAAGAATTGCATAATGAGAGAAGATCAAATGTAATTAAAATTGAAAAAAAAGGAATTCTCAAATCTCAGCCTTACTCAAATTCAATACACTGGGCTAATCGTGATTTTGCTGAATATAGAGATGCTGCTTGATTAATTCTTTATTTGTTGTTTGAAGATGGATCTTTAAAGTCTTTTATATTTTTAGCAAGCGGCACTGTTGATAAAATAAATGATATAACGAATATAAGAGTTATGCTCACTAAGCTCCAATAAGTTAGATTGGATAGTTCTAGTTCTCCAAATGAAACTGTTAGATAATATATCACTTTTTAAAGAAGAACTGTGACTGTATATAACTTAGCAAAATAAATTGTATTCGTTAATTGAAATGCTTTTTCCTGTCGAGGATCTACACATATTGCTTGTTGCCATTTTTAGTTATTTTGAATACGCCTCCTTTAGGACCTGCAAATAGCATTTCACCATTCATTCTTGACTTCCCAAATTTACTAAGCCTTGCACGATGTATATCGGCTTTTTCTCTTAGCTCATTCTCTGAGTACCAATTGCCTATGGTGATGTTTCTCTCAGGATCAAGTAATAGGGAATTTATAAACTCTTGAGATATTCTCTCTCTCTTAACATTCTTGTTTTTAAACTTCTCCTTGAATCTTTCTAAAAGCCCTTTTTTGTTTACTAAATTCTTTTTTGTTTTTAATAAGTAGAAGCACCAAGAAATTATTATTATAAGTACTAGAAATATAATCACTATTTAGAAATCGAGACCTTCTTGAATTAAAGCAAAAACATTGAAATAAAGCTACTTTGATTTCTAATGCTATTAGAGGATAAATAGACTTTTTAATTTTTTCTTTTAATTATCAAATCAAAACCCAGATTATTGTTCTTTGTAAGGATTTCTTTTTTAAGGATACCTCTTTTTAATGAACCTAGCAGTATTAAAACTGATTCACAGAAGAGAGTGAGAACTGTGAAAACTATAATTATAAACTTACTTATGATTGAGTTTTTATTATCAAAGATTGGCTGTGGATTCTTTGATATTGGTATACTTTCGTTTTTAGTCATTTGAGTACGGACCATAATGAGTAGTGCATTCTGCGCCGCATAATGCACCTAAGTTGATAGCATCTTCAAGATTCCATTTCGCTGAAAGTGCAGTTGTAACTGCTCCAGCAAAGCAATCTCCGCAACCATAACTATCGATTTCTTTAGAAGATGCCTTGATCGAATTAAACCTTTGATTAAGAGGATAAATCATTCCTCCTGATTTGCCTTCTGTTGCTATATAGATGCTGGGCTTTTGAGTAAGTTCTTCGAAATTTACTTTCTCTCCTGGATCTAGTCCGCTTCCAATCAAAGCATCCATTTTAGTTCTAGAAATATTTAATGTATTTTTACCGGTTCTTGGGGTGGCAGCAAGAAATTTAGCTTTCCTTGCTTGTCGGAATCCTTCAGCATCCGTTGCAGTTACAAAGATGCCATCATAATTTTTCAATTTATCCCATGGAAGGTTATCTGAAGCGATTGGTTGCAACCTTTCTCCTATAACTGTGATTGCTCTTTCTCCATTTTCCTCGATTAGACTTATACCTTTTCTTGTTGGCTGCTCTCTCCATGCCACGCTCAAATTCAAGCCAAGATTAGTGAGTCTCTCATAACATTTTTTACCACAATTGTCTTTCCCTAATGATGTTATTAAATCAACTGAACCATTTATTAATCTAGACATTTGTACAGCTGCTACGGCAGCACCTCCTGCAGCTTCTTCAAAGTAGTCTTTTGCATGAGAAATTATTCCGGAGGCTGGAAGTCGGTCGACTTTTAAAAAAGTTACCCATTCGACATGTCCTATGACCGCTAATTTTAGTTTAGGTAGTTTGGATGTTTCTATAATCTTATTAGTCTGCATTTAGGACTAGGCATTATTATATTTGATATGATAAAACGATTCCTTTAGCAAAAGATTTTTTCTTATATTCTGATAGATTGCTTTTATAAAAATAATTATTAATTATGTTAAGTCAAATTAAATGGCTTAAATGGGTTTATTTAATACTTGCATTATTAGGAGCTGTTTTACCTACCCTTGCAAATATTGAATTTGCAAGAACTTATGGCCCAGCATTTGATTTGCAATTGTTTATAGACTTAGCTAATAATAATCCAGCTGCTCAGTCTCTTTCTAGAGATCTTTTTGTGGGCTCAACAGCTGTATTTATTTGGATAATTACTGAATCGAATCGCTTAAAAATGAAGAATCTATGGATAGTAATTCTAACTACATTTATAATTGCATTCGCTTTCTCAGCTCCACTATTCTTATTTTTGAGAGAATTAAGAATTGAAGAAATGAATAGAGACCAGTTGAATTGAGTAGTGAAGAATAATTTTATTTAATTCTTTTTGTAATTGGTAAAAATAATATACATATAAGACTAATAATAAACCATAATTGAAAAGCCGTACCATAACTATCAATTAACTTCCCAGCTATCAATGGAATAGTTAGAGCACTAATACCAAAACATTGGGAATATAAAGCTATTGCAGATCCTCTATTTTTGATAGGAGATGATTTAACTATTAAAGCTGAAGCTGAAGGTAGAAAGGCACATAATGAAATTGTTATAGGAATTAAAGCTATTAAAACTAATTGATAGCCATTTATTGTTAAACTTGATAGTGATAAAAGAACGCAGCCCAAAAATAGGCATAGCAAGCAAAATCTAAACTTAAAACTGTTATTTTTTTTGCTTATCCAGTAACCAATTGGCCATTGGAATATTGCGACTAGTAAAAGTTTGAAAAACACTATTTCAGCTGCTTTATGTTCTAATATTGGTGGTCTTATTATACCCCCTATTACCAAATCAATAGGTAATAGATTTTGATACAATGTCATTAAACCAGTCATGAAAAGTGTTAAAAAAAGTAATGGAAGTATTTTTATTATCCAACTAACTTTTTCTCTTAATTCAGATTTAACACTAGGTTTATTTTTGTCTGTTATTTCTTTATTAGATTGCCTTTCTTTTAATGAATATGAATTATTTCTAAGTATATAATTTAGATATATCATGCAAGAAATATCTATAAAATATACTATTCTCATGAAGTCTAAATATGTACCAATTGTTCCTATTAAAACGCCTATAGTAATTCCTATTGCATCAGCACTTCTAGCAAGTGAATATGCCTCAGTTGAGTTTATCTCCTTATTACAACTTAGTGGAATTGCTAGTTCTGCAGAAGGCCAGTACAATCCAGCTGCTGCTCCTAGTATAAATTGACCAATAAGATATGCTTGATAACTTTGTGAATTAAACAGTATAAAGTCAGCCAAAATGGCAAATAAAGTTGCAGTTTTAATTACACTTGTGCAGCTGTATCGCTTGTCAAGTAAAAAGCCAATAGCGAGTCTTGAGCTAATACCTGCTATAGCAGCGACTGTTATTCCACTACCAATCTCTTGCGCAGAAAAACCTAGATTATTAAAAATTAGTGGATTTAGATATAAAACACCTCCTGCCCCAAGAGCTGCCCATAATCGCGTTTTTATGATTACCCTTAGGTTTATTGGAAGCCTTTGCCAATAATTTCTTAAACGTGACTTTAAGACCAAAATCATTCATCAAAAGATTAGTTGTTTATTGGATGGTTGGTTGCTTAGGCTTGCCTTTATTGCTTAATGATCAAACTAAAGCAGCAGAAAGGTTTGAAATTCACTTTGATGGGATGTCTATCCCAATATCTATAAAAGAATTGATTGATTGGAGTAATTATAAGGAAGCCCAAAACTCTGAACTTTCTAATTGGTTAAATCTTCTTGGCTTTAAAGATCGAGAAGGTTTAACAAAATTCCTAAATGCACCCCTAGTTAGGGATAAAAGTATGGCAAGGCAGCTTTTAAGGAGCTGGACCGGACGCAAATTACTTGATGAAATAAGTGATCTTATTCTCTTGGATGATGACAGTACTGGGTTGAGTGCTCTTGATACTTTGGAGAATCTTTTAGAGAAGCAGGATGAGGTGACAATGTTTGATCTTCTTAATTCATTGCAGGCTGAAATAATTCATCTTGATTTAGACGGATGGATTGAAGTAGCTAATAATTGGAGGAAAGAGTTGAAAAAGCAAGAGAAGCTAATTTCAGATCTTTCCTTTATAGGCAAGAGATCAAACTTAAAAGAAAAAGAATATTTTCTTTCCTCAGAGATTAATGAAACCGATCATAACTTGATACCTGTCATTCTCCCACATAGGAATTCTCCTTTGATGATAGAGGTATGGAATCCTTCAATTCAAAAGAATTTCAAATCAAATTGGATTCTTTTAATGCCTGGTTTAGGAGGCAATCGATATCACTTTCGTTGGTTAGCTAGAAGCCTTAGTCATCATGGCTGGCCTGTGGTAGTTCTTGAACACCCAGGGAGTGATACTAATGCTGTTAAGTCTTTATTAGATGGCAGTCTCCCACTTCCAGGGGCAGAAATTATACCAGATCGATTGAAAGATTTAATAGGAGTTATTGAAGCTAAGGAATCTGGAAAGATTAATATTCCAGGAAAAAAAATTGTTTTGATGGGACATTCTTTAGGAGCCCTTACTTCATTTTTAGCATCTGGAATAAATATAGATAAACAGCTCGAAGATAGATGTAATAAAGTCCTAGATGATCTTTCTTTGACTAACTTATCTGCTCTTCTACAATGTCAATTAGCAGATGTAGATTTGCCAGAGAGGAGAAATATAGAAGATCTTTCAGCAATTGTTGGAATTAACAGTTTTGGTAGTTTATTATGGTCTAAAAATAAAGATAATCAAATCAATGTTCCTCTTTTCTTGACAGGGGGGACTTTTGATTTGATTACACCATCTTTTAGTGAGCAGTTTGATTTATTAATTTCTTCTTCATCAAATCCATTCAGTAGAGTTCTCTTAATTGAAAGAGCAAGTCATTTTTCACCAATTAGAGTTGAAGGCCAAATGAATCAAATTAATGGGCAGGATTTATTTCAGCTTGATGAATCTTTAGTTGGTTTTCATCCCTTTTCAGTTCAAAGTATATTGGCTTTTGAGATAATTAATTTCTTGGATAATTTAGAAAAAGAGAAGGGAATCCCCTCTAAGACCAGTCAAATAAAAGGTGATTTGAAATTCCATATTTTGGATAGAGATATTATTATTAAACTTATCAATAGTCAATAACTAACTCTTGGATCAATGTATGCAATTGCTATATCTATTGCAACACTAAGTATTACAATAAGACTAGATATTACAACAATAATTCCTTGTACAATTGGATAGTCTCTTTGGTTGATTGCTTCTTGAAGTCCAAGAGCGATTCCTGGCCAAGAAAATGTTATTTCAATTAATAGGGCTCCTCCAATTAAAGAAGCAATTGTTAATCCAGTAATAGTTAGTATCGGAAGTAATGTATTTGGTAAAGCATGCTTAATTAATATGCTTATTTTACCTATACCTCTACTCCTTGCGGATTCAATATAATCTGTCTTCAAGACTTTACTCAGATTGAGTTTCAACGACCTACTGAATATTCCGCTTAGTAGTATTCCAAGAGTCATAGACGGAAGTATCAAATGTCTAAAAGCACCATTAATATTTTCCATTTTTAAACTTAAAAAACTATCCAAAAGAAGAAATCCTGTAACTTCTGAAGGTAATGACATCCCTGTAGGGAACCTACCACCAATAGGGAACCAACCTAGTGATACGGCAAAAAGTAATTGTATTAGCATAGCTGCCCAAAATGGAGGAAGAGCATATGTCCCAATTCCGAAAATTCGACCATAAAGATCTATTTTCCCTTCTGGTTTTGTCGCTCCTAAATATCCAATGAAATAACCAATAATTGATGCTATTAAAATTGCACAAATACCAAGTTCTAAGCTGGCAGGAAGTGCCTTCGAAATAATAGATTTTACTGGTTCTTGAGTGTTTAATGAAGTTCCTAAATCTCCATGCATTAGATGATTTAAATACTCTAAGTATTGATTTATTAATGGCTTATCTAATCCAAGTCTGATTCTTAAACTTTCCCGTGCTAATTCATTCGCTCGGGTACCAAGGATTGCATCGACAGGATCACCCGGTGCAATCCTTAATAATATAAAAACTAGGCTTGAGATTATCCATAACATTATGGGTAATAGAGCTAATCTAGAGAGTGTATATTTGAAAAGTTCTTTTCTTTTAGTCATTAATTAGTCTCTACTAAGCCTTTCAAGCATTATCATTCCAGCTCTTGAGAATTCTGGTTTACTTATTTCGAGGAGAGACCAAGCTTTAGGTTTTACAATCCAAACTGGAATGTAAGCAGCACCATCTGCTGCAAGTTTTTGAACTTGGATTAAATCATTTAATCTTTTTTTTCCATCAACTCCTTCACTTTTTGTGAGTAGCGCTTGGACCTTTTTATTACCCCAAAAACTTCCACTAAATACAGCTTCTCCTTCAATACATATATCATCTTGTATTAAAGTACAGCTTAACAAAGGTGTAAGATATGCTTCTGGATCAGGGTAAGCGCCAGTCCAATCTAATATAACTGCTTCAAAAGAACCTTCTGCAAGTTGCTTGTAGACTGTCGTAGATTCCAGGCCATTTAAGGTTATATTCATACAATCAGATAAGTCTCTTTTAATTTGATCTTTCCAAGTCAGCGCAAGTAACTTATCAGCAGGTACATTAGATCTAAAAGTTAGTGGAATTGTAAGGATATTTGTTCTACAAAAACCTTCTTCCTCTAATAATCTTCTTGTCATATCAGGATTGTAAGATGGCCAAGGTTGTAAAGATTCCTGGTGAAAATGAGGGGGTATTATTGACCTTAAAGGTTCTCGAGTTCCAAAACTTACTTGTTGGCTAATTAGCTTTCTGTCAATTGAATAAGAAATTGCTTTTCTTATGTTTTTATTAGATAATGGTAATTTATTACTTTTTAAAGTAATAAATCCAATTTCTATTGCTTCTCCATTCCCTTCTCTAAGTTTGCCTTGCTTTACCATATTACTTAAAGAGATTCTCTGCAAATCATCAATTGAGTTTGATATAAGTACATCAATTTCTTTTGATTTTATTGCACCAAAAAGGGTACTTGAATTATTGAAGTTAATGTAATCAATTCCATTGTTTAATGGCTTTTTGCCCCAGTAATCAGAGTATGGTTCTATTCTTTGCTGACCTGAACTAAAGCTTTTTAAGAAATAGGGACCTGTTCCTATGAAGTTTTCGTTATTGAATATATTTTTATGTGCTGAATATGACTTTGGTGATATTGGCGTTAGATTTACAGAAGTAAGAAGTCCTTTTATAGAACTTGAGGGTTTTTTTAACTTTAAGCGAAGTTCAAAATCTTCTAGTACTTCAATAGCTTCTAATTTATCTTTTAAAAGATAATTTAGAGTACCAATCTCCATAAAACGTCTAAGGCTAAATGCCATTGCATTTGCATTGAAATTACTTCCATCATGAAAAGAAATATTTTCTTTAAGAGAAATATCTATTGTTAAACCATCCTTGCTTACTTTTGGTAAATCCTTAGCCAATACAGGATAAAGTTTTCCTTGTTGATTTACTTTATATAAAGTATCTCCTAAAGAACTTAATAGCTGAAGCGTTCGAAGAGTATTTGCTTGAGCTGGATCAATAGATTCTATTTTTCCTGCACTTGCTACAATTATTGTTTCTCTTTTCTTAGTTTGGGCACATGAAAATTGAAGTAAAATTAAAATAATGCTTGAAACTTTCAGGAATTGATTCAGGCGATTATTTATTTTCATTGAAAATTAAGATAAAAGAATCAAATATTTAATTCTTTATTTGATTATGACAAATCTGTTTAATGGGAATTTCAAAGACAGGCGACCCCTGAGGGTTAAGTGGCCATTCCCTTACCCAGCATTTTTCGTAAGTATTATCAATCCCGATTACTTGGAAAAGCTCTTTTTGATTATTTAAATAAACACAATCACCCTGACTGACGCTATTTTTACTTTCTCTAGTGGGTGGAGCAATTGTGTTTTTTGATGACCTCATAACTTTATTTCGTGAAGCGCAGAAAAAATAGTTTTTATCCTTTCTTATATTTAGCAATTCAACTTAGAATTGACCACTCTTCGTTAGCTAAAGACAACCCAGTGAAGCAGCTATATCTTTTACTTCTGATAAGGCTTTGATGTCAGATAGAGCGTCATTAAGCTGACCTTTTGTTATTTGGTGTGTTATTACAACAATCTCGGCTCCAATATCACTTGCATCAAACTGGACAATCGATTCAATAGATATTTTTCTTTGGCCAAAAAGTGTCCCAATCTTGCCAATAACACCAGGAGTATCGTCTGTGATCAAACGGATATAATTTTTCTTACTTATTTTTTTCTCTTCGGCTACGCAACAATTCCGCCAACTTTCTGCTGATAGAAGTGGGTCTAAGTTTGAGCCTGGATTTTCCATTAATTTAATTCCGGCGATATTTAGGATGTCAGCAACTACGGCCGAAGCTGTAGGCCCTGAGCCTGCACCTGGTCCGAAAAACATTACTTGTCCTATAGGATTTCCTTCTACAAGAATGGCATTGTTAACTCCATTGACTCCTGCTAAAGGATGTTCTTCAGGTACCAGGGTTGGTTCAACCCAAATTGACAATGGCAAACTATCTTTATTTTTTGCATCAGGTTCGTTCTTTTCTGATATAGCGAGGAGCTTTATTACGTAGCCAAGGCGCTTAGCGTAATTTACATCTTTACTTTTTAAGCAATTAATTCCTTTTACAGGGATCTCAGATCGTGTAATTGGTCCCCCAAATGCAAGACCGCTGAGGATTGCAATTTTGTCTGCGGCATCGAGACCTTCTACATCTGCAGCAGGATCAGACTCTGCATAACCAAGTTCCTGAGCATCTTTTAAAACCTCCTCATAATTTGCACCTTCTTTATCCATTCGAGAGAGAATGTAATTGGTGGTGCCATTAATTATTCCGCTTACTTTTGTTATTTGATTTCCACCTAGACATTGTTTTAGAGGCTCAATAATAGGAATCCCTCCGCCAACAGCAGCTTCAATAAGGACATACACTCCAGCGGCTTTTGCTTCATTTGCGATTTCTTGACCATGTCTAGCTATTACGGCTTTATTTGCAGTTACAACTGATTTCCCAGCTCTGATGGCCTTGATGATTAACGATCTTGCTGGTTCTATCCCTCCCATTACCTCAACAACTATTTGAACAGAAGGGTCAGCAATTACGTCTAAGGGATTTGAGGTGAGTATTGATTCTGAGAAGGTTAGATTTCTCTTCTTTTTGAGATCTCTTACAGCAACAAGAATTAGTTCAAGTTGAGCAACTAAAGGGTGTCTACCAATGGGGGTGTTGATAATGCTTGCAACACCTGAACCAACTGTGCCAAGACCTAGTAAACCAATACCAATTTTTTTCATGTTGTTATTAAGGACAATTTTTGTTCAGGATTATTGATTTTAGGAAGGAATATGTAGAGAAAGATTTTTAGCTTGGGTTTTCATTTTTAGAAAAATGTTTAAAAATCCATTTGCTCTTGATGGAGTTAAGCTTTTACTTAGACCAGTCATTTCAATAAAACTTTCATTAATAGAGAGTACTTCAATAGGAGTTAGATCGTTTAGTCCTTTTATGAGAAATGCAAGTAATCCTTTTGTTATCAAGGCATCTGAATAACCTTTCCATTGAATCTTTCCATTGACAAGCTCTCCAAGAACATATACCTCAGATATACAGCCTTTTACTTTTGTAGTCTC
Organism: Prochlorococcus sp. AG-315-I14; assembly: GCA_003283665.1. The sequence continues at coordinate 13,304 of QBWF01000006.1, forward strand.
TAGATGAAGCTCTTTTGATAAAATTGGGAGGCTTTTAGCTAACCACAGAACATATTCGTAACGCCTTTTTAGATTTGATGTTGATTGAAGTCGCGTTATAAGATTGTCTAATGACTTGCTTCCATAAGTTTTTATTAAAGGATTAGCTTTGATTTGATCCACCTGAAACTAATAGTTTTTCTATAGTATCTCTTAATTAGTTATTTAGTTTGCTTGATTTGATGGAGTCCATTCTCATTAATCCAGCCGTTAAAAGGGATATCCCATGAATCACGCGGTAAGGACCTTTCTGATATGCAATTTTGACTAATAATAACAAAAGAAGGAATGGACCTCCAGGCTTTGTTTCGTCGAAGACGATCAAAATACCCTCCTCCATATCCTAATCGGTAACCTTCATGATCAATTGCTAATGCTGGCACAAGTAAAAGTGATAGATCATCATGACTAAGAATGCTCTCTTCAAGTGGTGAAGGGATATTATTTGAGTCAGGAATTAGATTTTCTCTGGACCAATGATGATATGTTATTGACCCATCGGTTGAACTCGCCGGTAAAGCTAATTTCTGATTTGTCGTTTCTTTTAAAAATCTAATATCAAATTCACCTTTTAGCGGCCAATAGATACCAATATAATTATTTTTCTTTTTGTTTTCCGATAATAGTTCCATTAAGGCATTATTAATACTTATTTTTATCTTTTCCTGCAGCAATAAGGGATTTGAGTGACGAATGAAATTATATTCTCTCCTCTTAATTTCCTTTTCTAATTTGATTTCATTGCACATTATGATCAAATTCAAAAAGACATCTTTTTCTTTGATTATACCTTTTGCTATTGAAGAAAAATTCCTGTTAATGCAATCGCTAGTGCATCTGCAGCATCATCAGGTCTTGGAGGTGAGTTTAAATTTAGTTCGTACATCACTGACTTTAAAACTTCATTTTTGTCTGAATGACCATAACCTGTTACGGCAAGCTTGATCTGCATTGGCGGAAATTCTAATATTGAAAGATTATATTTTGCTAAGGTCATAATGATGACGCCTCGAGCCTGAACAACACTTATTGTAGAGCTTGAACGATAGAAGAAAAACTTCTCCACGGAAGCTATTTCTGGATTCCATTTATTTAATATTGAACTCAGATCTTTAGAAATTTCTAAAAGTCTTTGTTCTTCTTTTTGAGTTGATTTTGTTTCTATAATCCCACAATCTAGGAGGACTTTATTACCTTTTATATTATCAATTATCCCATATCCTACTCTTGCAAGTCCTGGATCAATCCCTATTATTCTCACCTAACTTGAGGCAGATAGTTCAAATTCAGTTAAATCATTAGTTTCACTTCTTTCGAAAACCTTACAAAAAGCTTTTATTACTCGATCACCAGAATCAACTTGTTCCAGTGGATCTTTACGTAGCCTATGTCTTAAAGCTGTAGAAATAACACGGGCAATATCTCCTTCAGATACCTCTTTCCTTCCTTCAAATGCTGCAAGAGCTCTTGCAGATCTATTCGTAACAATATCGCCTCGCAGTCCATCAACATCTAGTTCACCGCAAACAGCAGATATTCGTAGCCTTAAATCTTCGTCGATGCTGACTTCATTAAGTAAATTTTGAGCATTAATCACTCTGTTTTGAAGGGAATTCTGGTTTCCTTCTACAGAATCGCTAAAAGTTTCAGGATCATTATCAAAAGCTGTTCGTTGATCAACAACTTGAACGCGAAGTTTTGCTTCCCTTACTGTTCTAACTTCAACGCTCATACCAAAACGGTCAAGTAACTGCGGCCTCAATTCTCCTTCTTCGGGATTACCTGATCCAATTAATACAAATCTTGCAGGATGCCTAACTGAAATACCTTCACGTTCAACTGTATTCCAGCCTGAAGCTGCTGAGTCTAGAAGAACATCAACTAGATGGTCATCCAGCAAGTTTACTTCATCAACATAAAGCAACCCTCGATTAGCTTTTGCTAATAGACCTGGTTCAAAAGCTCTAACTCCTTCACTTAGAGCCTTTTCAATATCGATAGTTCCACAAAGTCTGTCTTCTGTTGCCCCTAAGGGGAGATCAATCATTGGAACTTTCTTATTCGCTTTTGGTATATCAGCACCGACTTCTAATTTTTCTCTAACTTCATTGCTCTGAAGATCTGGGTCATCCAGAGAACTGTTATAGGGATCACCATCTACAACTTCAATTGCAGGAAGGAGATCTGCAAGTGCTCGTATCGTTGTGGATTTACCTGTGCCTCTATCTCCCATGATCATTACCCCCCCAATCCTGGGGTCTATAACGTTAAGAAGAAGAGCCAATTTCATCTCTTCTTGTCCAATCACTGCCGTGAATGGAAAAACTCTGCGTTTTCTAATTGAACTCACTTTCTTATTTCTGATGTGTTGATTGTTTCATAGGTAGGCCTCTTTAGATTAATAATTTTTAAAAAACTAGATAATGAAAAGCTAATTTTCTTTTTTAAGCGTTTTATTTTTCTTTAAAAAGGGAATTAATTCTGCTGATAAATTCCTTATCAATTCAGGAGAACGAGGGTCGTTATATGGACCTTTGACAATGAAACTTGCAATTGCTCTTGAATTGTTAGGTGTTTGAATTAGAGCAGTATCAGAGTAAGAGATTCCAATATCACCAGTTTTGTTGTAAATAAAATAACCTTTTACTGAAAGGCTGTAATCAATGTCATCTGTATCTTTCCCAAGACCTTTTAGTATCCCCTTTGGGATTAGGCTGTTTGTTTGAGATGTGCTCATGATTTCTCTGAAAATGTCTCTGGATCTACCATTTAGAAAGTAACCTGTATCAACTAAAGCCATTGCTATAGAAAGATCTTTTGTCGTTGTGATGTTTGTACCTTTTAAATCAGGAAGGTAATTATTTACGGTTGTGTTTTTTAGACCTAACTTTTTTAGACGAGAATTAAGTAAGTTAATTCCACCAATCCTTTGTATTAATAAATTAGTTGCAGTGTTATCGCTAACCCTAATCATCTCAGAGGCTACTTCAAACATAGGGAATTTCTTTCCAATATTTTCATAGGCAATCCAGCCAGATCCACTCGCTATAACTTCTTTAGTAAGTGTTAACTCTTCATTCCATGCAATTTCTCCACTATCAAGCATTGAGAGTAAAACAATAAGAATAGGTACCTTAATACTGCTTGCTGCAGGCAATAAAGTTTCGGAATTTATCTCTGCATACTCATGTTCATCTGTGAATACAATAAAAATACTTGCGTCTAAATCAGGATTGTTTTTTAGAATTTCCCTCCATTTAAATATTAAAGGTTCTAATCTTTTAATGCTTGCATTTTTGTGATTAGAATTCTTTAATAGTCCTAATAAATAATTATTAGTATATTCAATTCCTTTTTTTGAAGATATTTCATATTTGTTTTTGATATGTAACTTTTGGTTGGTTTGATACCTATGAAAAACAGGTCCAATTATCCTTAAGAATGAACCAAGAGTAACTGATAATCCTATACTCAAAAGGAATGTATTAATTGTTAGTTTAAGATATTTTTTCACTTTTTTTACTCAATAGTATCGTGGTTTTATTTTTGAATATTTCAATTTGATTGAGCTCCCTTGTTTTTAATAGCCCATTTGGATTGTTGAATTATTCCTCTTATTAAAGCAACTTCTTCATCTCTAATCTCTGCTCTTTGAAGTAATTTTTTTATTTTTGACATTCTGGCTTTGGAGGTATGACTCATTAGAAAACCTATATCTAAGAGAAAATGGCCCGCATCATTTAGGCAATCTTCTAGTTGAGTTATATTTGCTGGATTATTTTGCGACTTATACTTCTCAAATGAATTGAAATTTTTTAATTCATTTAATTGATGGAGAATAATCGCTACCGCATGTGAAAGGTTTAGAGATGGGTATTTTTGATTTGCATCTAGGCTGATTATTTTATGTGCTTTTAGAAGTTCTTCATTAGATAAACCGCGGTCTTCTCTGCCAAAAACCAAAGCAATTGTTTCTCCCTTAGTTGATCCGGTTGCCCATTCTAAAGCCTTCTTGTTTGAAAACAGTGGAATATCTCCGTGTTCTTTTCTTCCACAAGTAGCAATTATTCGTGAGCAATCAGAAAGAGCATCTGATAAATGATCATATACCTTTGCTTCTTCTAGAAATTTTATTCCTTTAACAGCCATTCTTTTTGCATCTTTATCTAAATGGTTGCACTTAGGTGATGTAAGTCTTAATTCATCTACCCCAAAATTTTCACAGAGTCTTGCAATACTCCCGACATTTAATGTCCCAGCTGGCTCAACAAGTACAACTTTAATAATATTATTTGTTTCCACTATTTAATCTAAGGAATGCATATAGGACAATAAGTCGGCCATGGATTGAGCTTCTATTTCGAAGCTTGGCATAGGAGGGGTACGACCTTTAATAATTTGATTGATTATTTCTTTATCATTTAACTTTTCAGTAACATCATTGAGATCTGGACCCACAAGACCCTGAGCAGAAATTCCATGACAGCCGACACAATTGACTTTAAATAATTTGCTTCCTGATGTTTTTTCACCTTGGATAGCTAAAGTTTCGTATATAAAAGGATCTGTTTTAAAGTTTTCTATTCTCCAAATTAAGAATAAAAAGGCAAAAATAGCTGTACCTAATAAAATTATTCTCCAAATGCTGATGTTCTTATCAATGTTTATTAATGCTTTTGATGACGGGTTATTCACGAAAACCTCTTCGGCATGAAATAATTGTGGACAATAGTTTCTTGAAAAGCTAGCAAATGATTGAACCCCTTCTATGCGGGATTGTTCTTGGACTTGTTCCCATAACAATATTAGGTTTATTCATTAGTGCATGGAATCAGTATCGTCGAAGTAGCGCAATGCCAGATTGGGAGTAAGAAAGATAAGAGTGGTATTTCCATAAACTTTTTTTTTATTTATTATCCATCCATTATGTATAGGTGGAATTCTATTTGATGAGCATTCGCAAATCAAAGTCGAAGTTCTTTTAATCCAGTTCTGAAATAGTAAGATTTCTAGACAATCTTTATAAATAACTGATTCATATGGTGGGTCTAGAAAAATAAAATCAAATTGATGATCATTTTGAGGGAAATCCCGTACAAATTTTATTTTGTTATTTTTAGGTCCTTTTTTAAGAAAAGAAATTACGTCTTTGCAAATGACCTCTATATTCATTTGATCATCAAATTGTTTTGAAATATCAGTTAGATTTGATTTACATATGAACGCGGTTTGTTTTTGATGCTCGATAGCTAGAACTCTTTTTACTCCTTGGAACAAGGCCTCGCAGGCCATTACACCGCTTCCACTGCAAAGATCTAACCAGCTAGCTCCTTCAAGAGACTTGCCAAGTATATTTATTAGTGCTTCTCTAACTCTTGATGTCGTAGGCCTTGTCTTGTTATTGAAGGGGCTTCGAATTCTTTTACCAGAGATAAGCTTGAGATTTCCTTTCAAATTAATAATTACAATCTTTTACCCATTTAATCCAACGATAAAGAAGTTTTTGTCCTGCATTTCCAGATTTCTCAGGATGAAATTGGCATGCAACTGAATTTTTGTGCCAAACAATTGCTGTTACTTCGCTATTTCCAAACTTTGCAGTAGCCATCAAGTTTTTGTTTTCTAACGGAGATGCTGCGTATGAATGAACGAAATACATCCATTTCGAATCAATATCATTTTTCAGAAGTGGACATTCATTTATCTCAGATATGGGAGACCAACCCATATGAGGAATTCTTTCATTTATTTCTTGAGGAAGTCGATGAATATGTCCTTTTATTAGACCTAATCCTTCTAATTTACCTTCATCACTACTTTCAAATAAGAGCTGTAAACCTAAGCATATGCCTAAAAGAGGCTTGCCATTCTTTACCCAATTTTTAATATGCGGAATAAGATCAGTTTTCTCTAAATTAACCATTGCAGGATCAAAAGCTCCAACACCAGGAAGGATTAATGCATCACATACTTTTAACTCATTCAAATTACGAACAATATCAACAGGTTGGTTTAACCTTTTAAAGGCTTGTTGGACTGAGAAAAGATTGCCCATTCCATAATCTATTAAACCAATTTTTGGCAAGAGTTATCTATGCCTCGTGACTTATAAAGATATTTTTAAAATTAAAACACATAGATTGAGTCCTTTAGAGATGTTTTGAAATTGTGCCTGAAAGAGTTGCTTTAGGTACTGCACCAACAACAGTATCAACTTTCTGCCCTCCTTTAAAGATCATTAAAGTAGGGATACTTCTTATCCCATATTGACTAGCAACATTTGGGTTTTCATCTGTATTTAATTTAAATACTTTTATTTTACCTTCAAAATCTTTTGAGATTTCTTCAACAATAGGAGCGACCATTCTGCAAGGTCCGCACCAAGGTGCCCAGAAATCTACTAAAACAGGCACATCGCTCTGGAGGACCTCTTGTTCGAAGGAGGAATCAGTTACAGCAGCAGCGGTTGACATACCTTATAAGTCTTAAGAAGTTGATCATAACAATTGTATTTTGCCTGATTACTGATTTAATGCCATTTCCTACATGAAGTTTCAATATTGATAAGAGGCTTTTGTATTGAGAAAAGCCCGAAAAATCGGGCATTAGGTTGTGTGAGGAGTGTGAAAGCAAAGGCTCTCACTATTGAATACTAGCTCTTGTTCTAAATTGTGAAGTCTTTCCGTATATTTATTTTCCCATTCCAAGTCGTTGAGCCTTTTGGTAGACCTTCCCTTCAGTTAGTAGCGAGGGAGCTATAACTACCTCGACTTTCTGCATTTCTTGAATGTTAAGGGCACCAAGTGTTCCCATCGAGGTTTTAATCGCCCCGAGTAAATTATGTGTACCATCATCAAGTAATGCAGGACCTTGAAGAATACTTTTTAAACTTCCAGTTGTCCCAACTTTTATTCTCGTTCCTCTTGGAAGTACTGGACTGGGAGTTGCCATTCCCCAATGAAAGCCTTTACCAGGGGCTTCTTCAGCTCTAGCAATGGGAGATCCAATCATGACGGCATCAGCTCCACAGGCAATGCATTTACATATGTCTCCTCCTGTGATGATTCCACCATCACCAATGATTGGAATATATTTACCTGTTTCTTTCTTGAAATCATTCCTTGCTGCAGCACAATCGGAAATAGCAGTTGCTTGAGGTATTCCTACTCCTAAAACACCTCTAGAAGTGCATGCTGCGCCAGGACCTATTCCAACCATTACTGCTGAAGCTCCTGCTCGCATAAGATTCAAAGCCACCTCATAAGTGACACAATTGCCAACTGCTACAGGTATTCCAATGTTTTTACAAAGTTCAGAAAGATCTAAATTTTGATTACCTTCTTTACCGATATGTTCAGTTGATACAACTGTGGCTTGAAGGAAAAATAAATCTGCACCTGAGTTTTGTATCACTTCCCTGAACTTAATTGCAGCCAATGGTGTCCCACTTACGGCTGCAATGCCTCCTTTTTTAATTATTTCTTGAATTCTTATTTTTATTAATTCTTCTTTAATGGGTTGACTATATATTTCTTGCATTAGATGTACAAAATCTTCTTTTCCTGTTGAGCTGATTTTATCTAGTACAGGCTGTGGGTTTTCATACCTTGTTTGTACTCCTTCCAGATTTAATACTCCCAATGCTCCTATTTTTGATAACGCTACAGCCATATTTACATCGACAACTCCGTCCATAGCGCTTGCAATAATTGGAATATCTCTTTCAAAACTTCCAATTTTCCAATTTGTTTTTGTAATTTCAGGATCAACTGTTCTATTGCCTGGAACCAATGCTATTTCATCGATCCCGTAGGCTCTTCGTACGGTTTTGGTGCGGCCTAGTTGAATATTCACACCTAAATTTAAATAAGTTCTCGTCAAACTACTCACTTAAGTGCCAAATTGAGTAATTGTTGGCAATAGATGATTAACAGTTAGCTTTTTTTGTTTATCAATTCGGCTAGTATTTCTTTTGATTTTTGTTCAAATTACCTGTCTAGGAACATTAATATGTGATTTTCGTTCATTTATATGGTTATTTACTTTTAAAAGTTAACTATTGCCGAGATTTTCTTATAATTGGTAAAACCCTTATATATGGCTGATCCATTGGGACCTAATAGCAGTGGTCCCGGCGAATCCGACGAACGGATCATCCAGACTGATTTGAGAAACGAGATGTCGCGTTCCTATTTGGAATACGCGATGAGTGTAATAGTTGGACGAGCTTTGCCCGACGCTAGAGATGGGCTTAAGCCAGTCCATAGGAGGATTCTCTATGCGATGTATGAACTTGGCTTGACAAGTGATAGACCATATAGGAAATGTGCACGTGTAGTAGGAGAGGTTTTAGGTAAATATCATCCTCATGGAGATACAGCTGTTTATGATGCCCTCGTTAGGATGGCTCAGGATTTTTCAATGCAAATGCCCCTTATTGATGGGCATGGGAACTTTGGTTCAGTAGATAATGATCCTCCGGCAGCTATGAGATATACGGAATCTAGATTGCAATCTTTAACTCAAGATAGTTTGCTAGAAGATATTGAATCTGAGACAGTCGAATTTATAGATAATTTTGATGGATCTCAACAAGAACCAACGGTATTGCCTGCAAGAATACCTCAACTTTTATTGAATGGTTCTTCAGGAATAGCTGTAGGTATGGCTACAAATATACCTCCACATAATTTAATTGAACTAATTGATGGATTAATGGCTTTAATTGCAACTCCTGAATTAGAAGATAAAGAATTAATGAATATAATACTAGGCCCAGACTTCCCTACTGGAGGCCAAATTCTTGGTCGAAATGGTATCAGAGAAACTTATCTCTCTGGGAGAGGTTCAATAACAATGAGGGGAGTTGCTGATATTGAAACCATTGAAAATCCAGGCAGACCGGATAGAGATGCTGTAATCATTACCGAACTCCCTTATCAAACAAATAAGGCCGCATTAATTGAGAGAATAGCTTATATGGTTAATGATAAAAAACTTGAAGGAATTTCAGATATTAGAGACGAAAGTGATAGAGATGGAATGAGGATCGTTGTTGAATTAAGAAGAGACTCTTACCCCCAGGTAGTTTTAAATAATTTGTTCAAATTGACTCCTTTGCAAACTAATTTTAGTGCTAATATGCTTTCTCTTGTTAATGGTGAACCAGTAATATTAACTTTAAGAAAAATGTTGAAAGTTTTCTTAGAGTTTAGAGTTGAGACTGTAGAAAAACGTACTAAATATTTATTAAAGAAGGCTGAACAGAGAGATCACATATTATTAGGTTTATTATTAGCTCTTAATCAGTTAGATGAAATAATTTCACTCATTAGATCGGCCTCAGATACTGCAACTGCTAAGCAGAAACTCCAGGATCTTCATGGCTTAAGTAATTTACAATCTGATGCAATACTTCAAATGCAGTTAAGGCGGCTAACTGCCCTTGAGGCCGATAAAATAAGGTTAGAGCATGAAGATTTATTAGTTAAAATAACAGACTTAAAAGATATTCTTAATAGAAAAGAAAGAGTATTTGAACTCATAAAAATCGAACTAAGTAAGTTAAAAGAGAAATATAATTCGCCTAGAAGAACTGAAATACTAGATCTTGGTGGAGGTCTTGAGGATATTGATTTAATTGCTAATGAAAGATCTGTTGTTTTGTTAACTGAAACTGGATATTTGAAGCGAATGCCAGTTAATGAATTTGAAGCAACAAGTCGTGGAACAAGAGGAAAAGCTGGAACTCGTAGTCAAGGTGAAGAGGAGGTTAAGAAATTTATTAGTTGCAATGATCACGATAGTCTTCTTCTTTTTAGTGATAGAGGAGTTGCTTATGCACTGCCTGCTTATAGAGTTCCTCAATGCAGTAGAACCGCAAAAGGCACTCCTATAGTGCAGTTGCTTCCAATTCCAAGAGAAGAGGCTATTACTTCATTGCTTTCTGTAAGTTCTTTTGAAGATGAAAATTATTTGTTGATGTTAACTCGTGGTGGTTTTATCAAAAGAACTCCGCTTTCTTCTTTTTCCAAGATTAGAGCTAATGGATTAATTGCAATAAATTTAGAGGATGGAGATGCTTTGACATGGGTCCAGCTTGCAGTAGCAAGAGATAGTGTTTTGATTGGCTCTAAAAATGGAATGACAATCCATTTTAGATTGAATGATTCTGAATTAAGACCGCTTGGTAGAACAGCAAGAGGTGTCAGATCTATGAATCTAAGATCAGGAGATTCACTTGTGAGCATGGATGTTCTTTCTACTGAATTAGCAGATCATGTAGATAAAAGTAATGACGAAGAAATTGATGACGAAGTATCAATCTCTGAAGGACCATGGGTTCTTGTTGCTTCTGCAAGTGGACTGGGGAAAAGAGTTCCTGTTACTCAGTTTCGATTGCAAAAAAGAGCCGGTATGGGTCTAAGGGCAATCAAATTTAGAAAAGATGGAGATGAGCTTGTTGGACTAAGAGTTTTAGGAAAAGGAGAAGAATTATTATTAGTTAGTGAAAAAGGAGTAATTGTTAGAACAAGTGCAGATAAAATTTCACAACAGTCAAGAGCGGCAACTGGAGTGAGAATTCAGAAATTAGATGCTGGAGATAAATTATCTGAGGTTGTTTTAGTTCCACCAGAACAAAATAATGAAGAAGAAGATAAAGAAACAAATTTAACTTCTCCAAATGAAAAGATAGATCATATATCAAAAAATTGAAATCAATTAAATGTTCTGATGTATTAGTTATGGGAGCAGGACCTGCTGCTCTTTGTCTTACCGCTGAGTTGGTTGAACAGGGGCTTGATGTAAAGGCTTTAGCTTCTAAGTCTCCTTTGCATCCTTGGCCTAATACTTATGGAATTTGGGCATCAGAACTTGAATCGTTAAATATGCAAAGTCTCTTGAAATATCGATGGGAAGATACTGTTAGTTTTTTTGGAAATGGAGTTGGGAAACAAGGTGATAGATATACAAATCATTGCCTTGACTATGGACTTTTCAATTCGATTGATTTGCAAAAAGCTCTTTTTGAAAGATGTAAGGGACTCACTTGGGAAATTGAAACTGTAGAAAAAATTGATTTTAGAGAAAGACACACGCTTGTTAGTTGTTCATCCGGGGAGGAATATCTTGCAAGAGTTGTAATTGATGCAAGTGGACATAGTACTCCTTTTGTTCGTAGGCCTCTTCAAGGAGCGATAGCTAAACAAGCTGCGTATGGAGTAGTTGGAAAATTTAGCTCTCCTCCAGTTGATAAAGATCGTTTTGTTTTGATGGACTTTCGACCAGATCACTTAACTCAAAAGGAATTGTCTCAACCTCCATCCTTTTTATATGCCATGGATTTGGGTGATGGAAGTTATTTTGTTGAAGAGACATCCTTGGCTTGTGCTCCGCCAGTTTCATTTGATCTATTGAAGTCAAGATTAAACTCTCGTTTGTCTCATAAAGGAATTCGTATAAATGAGATATTTCACGAAGAGTTTTGTCTATTTCCTATGAATTTACCTTTGCCTTATAGAGATCAGCCACTTTTGGCATTTGGCGGCTCGGCTAGCATGGTTCACCCTGCTTCAGGATATTTAGTTGGCTCTCTTTTACGAAGAGCACCTGCATTAGCAGAGGACTTAGCTAAGTCAATAAAATCAACACCACTGTTGTCTACTTCTCAGATAGCAAAAAGAGGATGGAAAACACTTTGGAATCCTGAATTAGTTCAAAGACATCGTCTTTATCACTTTGGACTTCAACGATTAATGAGTTTTGATGAAGCACTTTTAAGAAGTTTTTTTGAAACGTTTTTTAAATTGCCAAGGTATGATTGGTATGGATATTTAACAAATACTCTTCCCTTGCCAAGACTTTTTATTGTTATGCTTAAATTATTTTCTATTGCACCTTTCAAGGTAAGGTTAGGTATGATTGGATTTATGATAAACAAAAGATAAATTATAACTTAATCTATATTTTTCCAGTCTTTAGAACATATTAAAGGGAAAATACAATCATCTCTCTCAATTTCCTCCAATTGATTTTGACTTATAATATTTTTATTTTTAATTGAATTTATTAATATCCAAAACCTTTTTAAATGTAAATTGATTCTGTCTTTGGCTAGTTCAGTTGTTGTCCCTGCTCTAAGAATAAAACTCCAATCTGAAGATTGAGATAAGAGAAGCTCTCTACCTGCTTGTCTAATGATTCTTTTTTCTGATTCTAGTTTTAAATCATTAGAACAGATACTTACCATCATTCTTCCTGCTTTACTCCATTCATTCACAACCCATGAATTAGAATCATTCAGCCAATAATTGTGGAAGCCTCCTTGTCCCCAACTGGAAGGAGAAGGTTGGCATAATTGAATTTGAGGTCCGTCTTGAAGGGCTTCTCTGAGGGTGATAAAATTAATCCCTTCCTTTTTTGATTGAATAAATAATTCAGAGAGGAAGCTGGGTCCTTCAAACCACCAATGTCCAAAAAGTTCAGCATCAAAAGGCGCAATTAATAAAGGAGTTACATTTATAGATTGGATTAATCTTTCAAATTGTTTTCTTCTTCCCACGAGATAATTTTTAGCATCTTTTTTTATACTTTCCCTCGCAGTTTTTGGGTTGTATTTTTTCTTATTTTCTAAAGATGTGTTTTTAGAAGATATTCTATATAACTTAATTCCTAGAGGTCTCTTATCTTTTATTTCAAATCTTTTTAACGATTCATTTGATAAATCCCATCCTAAGTCTCTGTGGAATTCTCTATAGTTTGGGTTCCCAGGATATCCATCCTTCGCGGACCAAACTGGAAGAGTTGATTCGCTATCTCTCCCAAAAAATGCTACACCTTTATTTGTACAGATTGGGGCATATAAACCATACCTGGGTCTGGGCTTTGCATTCAACAGGCCATGCCCATCTAGAACTGCATATCGAAGACCCGATTCAATCATTAGTTCATCTAATCCTTCATAATATGCACATTCGGGTAGCCAAATACCCTTAGGTTTCTTATTGAAAAGTCGTTTATGTTCATTTACTGCAGTTCTTAATTGAGCTCTTACTGTTGCTGGATTATCTCTTAGTAGTGGAAGGTAGCCATGGGTGGCGGCACAAGTAATTATATCTACTACTTTTAATGATTCTAATTTGCTAAATCGACTTATTAAATCTCCATTGCAACTTTCCCAACTATTGAGGTTGTTCTTTAAATGATTAGCAAGGTGAAGTGAGGCCTCTTTGTGATCTTTTTTTGCAAAGCTTAGTATTTCTAATCTTAGTTCTATCCATTTCTTGAAACGACTTTTTAGTATTTCGTCTTCTAAAAGAGAAAGAAGGGTAGGTGATAGTCCAATTGTTAATTTGGGAAATTGGTCTTCGGCAGTTGAGGCATCTTCAAGAGTCTTTAAAAGTGGCAAATAGCATTCCACTAAGGCTTGAAAGAACCAATCCTCTTCTAATGACCCAGGCTCTTCTGATCTCACATAGGGAAGATGAGCATGAAGGACTATGGCTAGATTGCCTTTACTCAAGTTGAAGTGTCCTTAAGGGTGGATTTTGAATTTTAGATACTTAGTAACTCTTATCTGGCACTATAAAGCTATTAATCAAATCAGAGTACAAGACTAGTAAGAATAGTCACTAAAAAAACATAATGATTAATTTGTTTAACTTGTCAGGTTTTTGTTTTTTATAATATAGAGTTTTTGATTTTTTAATTGGCTGTTTGAATATGATTGATGAAATTAAGAATATTCATATTAGAATAATCATATTTATAGTCTAAGGACTACTACTTCTTCTTAAAGATTTAATTCTATGGCCAAAGATCCAGGCCGCATTTTGATTTTTGATACAACCTTAAGGGATGGAGAGCAATCCCCTGGGGCAAGTCTTAATTTGGAGGAGAAGTTAGCTATTGCCCAACAATTAGCAAGATTAGGCGTAGATGTTATTGAGGCAGGATTTCCTTTCGCTAGTCAAGGCGATTTTGCAGCAGTTCAGAAAATAGCTGAGCAAGTTGGAGGAGAAGAAGGACCTGTTATTTGTGGCCTTTCGCGCGCATCAAAGGCTGATATTAAAGCTTGTGCTGAGGCTATTTCTCCTGCTCCTAGAAAGAGAATTCATACTTTCATAGCTACCAGTGAAATACATCTCAAACACAAACTTAGAAAATCTAGAAAAGAAGTTCTTGAAATTGTTCCTGATATGGTTGGCTATGCTCGATCTTTTGTAGAAGATGTAGAGTTTTCTTGTGAAGATGCAGCAAGAAGTGAGTCAGAATTTTTATATGAAGTTATTGAATCAGCAATATCGGCTGGTGCCAATACTATAAATATTCCAGATACTGTTGGTTATACAACTCCGTATGAATTTGGAGATTTAATCGCAAGAATTAATAAAAATGTTCCAAATATCGATGAAGCTGTTTTATCAGTTCATGGTCACAATGATTTAGGACTTGCGGTAGCAAATTTTCTCGAAGCTGTAAAGAATGGTGCTAGACAACTTGAGTGCACAATTAATGGAATAGGCGAAAGAGCAGGGAACGCTGCTCTAGAGGAGTTAGTTATGGCGCTTCATGTCAGAAGATCTTATTTTAATCCTTTTTTCGGAAGGACTCCGGAATCTCCAACACCATTAACAGCTGTTAGAACAGAGGAGATAACTAAGACATCTCGTCTGGTCTCAAATCTAACCGGCATGGTTGTTCAACCAAATAAAGCAATAGTTGGAGCCAATGCTTTTGCCCATGAGTCTGGAATACACCAAGATGGAGTGTTGAAAAATAGACTCACTTATGAGATTTTAGATGCACGAACTGTTGGGTTATCTGATAACAAGATTTCTTTAGGCAAATTAAGTGGGAGAAGTGCAGTACGGTCAAGATTAGAAGATCTTGGATATGATTTAAGCAGAGAAGATCTTAATGATGCTTTTGCTAGATTTAAGGATTTAGCTGATAGAAAAAGAGAAATAACTGATCGAGATCTAGAAGCTATTGTTAGTGAACAAGTTCAACTTCCTGATGCATTATTTCAATTGAAATTGGTCCAGGTTAGCTGTGGAACATCTTTGAAACCTACGGCAACAGTTACTTTAATTAGTCAAGATGGAGAAGAAAAAACATCAGTTGCATTAGGCACAGGTCCTGTTGATGCAGTTGTTAGGGCTTTAGATTCTTTAACATCCGAACCAAATGAATTGGTTGAGTTCTCTGTAAAGTCTGTGACTGAGGGGATAGATGCATTGGGAGAAGTTACTATAAGAATCAGAAGGGATGGAAAACTTTTTTCTGGTCATTCTGCAGATACTGATGTTGTTGTTGCGGCCGCCCAAGCTTATATTAATGCTCTTAATAGATTGATTGCGGCAAATGGAAGATTGGCAATTCATCCGCAACATGAAGTTATAAGTACAGATAATAAATAAGATATTTAAATACAATAATTTAAGGTATATAAACACTTTAAATTTCTGTATATAAATTTCTTATAAAGTGATAATATTTAAGTTAATTTTTATTGATTAGAGGACATAGAATTAGCATATCTAGTATTAGAATTTTTTATTGAGAAATAACATGATCAAATAAGTGGCTTTAAGAAGAACCCTTTATCGACTGGTCGGACTTGATGGCAAACCTCACCCTGTGCTGGATTCTCCTTATGAAACTATTGATGCAGCTCTTGGTGCTGCAAAGACTTGGAATAATGGCCAAGGCTTAAGTTGCTCATTTTCTGAAAGAGGAATAGGCGTTCAGGTTCTTGCTGAAAATGGCACTTGGAGAACAGTTTGTTATCCAATGAATTGACTTTTTTGTCTAGTTTAAAGAAATTTATTTTAGTAGAGAAATACTATGAATGATTCTAAAATTAGTAACAAATTTGTAAGAATGAAAATTCATTAAAAATCTTTAAGTAGGAAATATTTAAGCTAATAATCTTGAAAAATTATGTTTGCTTAATATATTATTGTTTAGGATCTATTTCAGTGAATATATTTCAATCATCAAAAGCTTGTAATTTATTTAATCATTTTGACTTTAAGTGCTAACTTTTATAAGAGAATATACTTTTAAGGATGAGATCAGGCATGCGTGGCTACTGGACGCTTACTTGGTTTGGATTAGTTGCAAATATTATTGCAATTCCTTTTATCGCACTAGTGGTAGGCTCAGGCCCTCCTCTTCAAGCCGCAAATATTAGTTTGGCAGTAAGTCTAGCTTGGCCCGCTTCGATTGTCGGAATTGTTGCATCGGCTGGACTTTTTGCTCAAAGGTTATGGGGCGTAACCCTTTCTATAGTTGCCTTATCTATGGCTCTTTCAGGTACTTTGCCTTATGGAATAGTTAGGTTAATTAGGGAAAGAGATATTTTTGGTATTAGTGGTTTGACTTTGCTGATTGCGTTGCTTAATTTATTAGCTTTGCTTTATTGGTGTAGGCGAGGACATAGAAGGATTAGGCTTTAATGTTTTAAAATCTGTAAATAATTAATTATCTTTTTTTCTTTTAAATTGTTAATAAGTGATTTAATTTTTAACTATCTTGGATTTAAGCTAGGATATTTTAATCTTCTGTGACGCATTCGTCTCCAGACTGCAACGAAAGCCCTAATAATTAACTCAATTTCAGCTCTTGATAAACTACTTTCTTTCAATTGACCATCAAGTTGTCGAGATTGAATTATTTTTCTAACTGTTTCGGATGCTTCATAATTAGATGATGTTGCATCTAAAGATCTCAAAGCTGCTTCACATCCATCTGCAAGCATTAAAATACCAGTTTCTTTGGAACGAGGAATTGGCCCTTTATAACGGAAACGTTTCTCAGAGGCAGAAGGATCATTCTCTTTTGCTTTGTGAAGAAAATATCCCATTTTTAATGTCCCTTGGTGCTCTGGGATGAAATCTGCAATAGGAGCAGGAAGTCGATATTTTTTTGCAAGTTTTAATCCTTCATCTACATGGGCTTGGAGAATATCAGCACTTTTATATGGGTCTTTAATTTCTTCATGGGGATTTATTCCGTCTTGTTGATTCTCAATAAACCAGTTAGGTGAATGTAGTTTTCCTACATCATGATAAAGAGCACCAGTTCTTATTAAGTCAATATCTACTCCAATGACTCTTGCCCCTTCTTCTGCAAGGCTAAGGATTGCAAGAGTATGCTCAAAAGTTCCAGGAGCCTCTCTTGAAAGTCTTCTTAGTAAAGGACGTTCCTGATCTGCAAGTTCCATTAATCTTGCTCGTGTTAGTAAACCAAATGTGTTTTCTAAAATAGGTATAATTAATATTGTGATCATTAACATCGCACTTAAGATAAGTGTCTCCATAAATAAAGAATTAGGTTCAATAAAAAGTCTGTTGAATGCAATATTCTTCCCTTCAATTTTATTGCTAAAAATAAACCATTGAATGAGCAGTGTTCCGAAAGGAATTAACAAAGCTATTTGAAGAACTTGTGCTCTGCTTCTCATCCTCCTACCTAGAAAAGCAACAAATGAACCTGAAATTGCGGCTATTAATATTCTCCCTTCACTTATACCCATTAGTTGATTTGGCCAATTCAAGCTTGCAATTGCCATCCAAGATAATGATGAGATTGTCCCTATTCCTTGAGATAGAAGAAGTGTTGGAGGAAGTATTAGTTGTAAAGGGCTAGCAGTCGCTCCTAACCAGTCTTTTGTAATTTGAACTATAAGTAATAAAGTAAGAGAAAGTAGACCATGCTTAGCTTTTAACCTTGGTTGTTCTCTTCTCATTATTAAAAGAAGTAATCCACAACTCCCCAGGGATTCAGTAAAAGTTAAAAACCATTTTAATGGCCTTGGACTTCTCTTTACTTTGTTAAAGTGTTCCAATATGTCAAATGCCTGGGGAGTGATAGGAACTCCTTTGCTTGCGATAATCTCTCCTTTCTTTACAATAATCTTATGTTTGTCTTCTTTTCTGATTAGTTCTTCTTGTAGTTGGCTCGTTTTTATTGCATCAACTTTTAAATTACTTTTTCTATGCAAAGTATTTGCTATTAGTTTGCTACCTATTGATCTTTTAGGTGTATCCTTTTCTCCCAGTTTTGTTAGTTGCTGTAGGGCTGCCTCGTTTAATTGATCAAGGGCAAGTGTTTTAATAATCCCTTGTGAGAGCATCTTTTTTGTAGCTTCTTTTATCTCTTCTTTCATAGACTTTCTATCAATTTCAGTTGCTTTTATTAGCCATTCTTTTTCTCTATTTGTAAGTTTTATCCCCCCTGGGAAATTCTCATATTTATTATTTTTGAGTGAAAGATTATTAATATTTTCAATAATTAGCTTGTTAAGATTCTCTGATTGCTTTTTATCAATTACTTGAACAAAATCTCCCTCCAAATCTATTTTTTTTTCATTTATTGCCTGCTTATCAATAACTATGGCATTTTTTGGAGCTGTCTCATTAAATGGAGCAATGTCTCCTGGTTTTAGATCTTGAACAGCAAGTAACTTATAACTAGAAATTATTGCTATTAATAGGCAGACTATAAGTAAAACCAGCTTGTCTGCAGTTGGCCATTGCAGTATTGGTCGCCTAGGCGATTGACTCCCTAGCCACATTCGCCAGATCTTTTTCAAACCAGGTATTTTGCGGAAAGACTTCTTCACTTGTAAAAAACTCTAGCTTTCCTTGAAGGCATTAACAAATTTGACTTGATTTTATCTATGACAAACATTTTAGATGGAAGAAAACTTGCTCAGGAAATTGAGTTAAGACTTAAACAAAGTATCGAAATTGGGATTAGAAGTGTAAAACGTCCTCCTGGGCTAGCAGTCTTAAGGGTAGGAGATGATCCGGCTAGTGGAGTTTATGTTAATTACAAGGAAAAGGCATGCAATAGGATAGGTGTTAAAAGTTTTGGATATCATTTTAGAGAAAATATTTCTTCGGATGAACTGATTGGCAAAATTCAACTTCTGAATTCAGATCCAAGTGTTGATGGGATTTTGTTGCAGCTTCCTTTGCCTTCTCATTTGAATGAGTCTTCTTTACTGAGTAATATTGATCCAGATAAGGATGCAGATGGTTTGCATTCTCTGAATTTAGGTAAATTAGTGAAAGGAGAAAGAGGCCCAAGATCTTGTACTCCCGCTGGAATAATGGCGTTGTTAAAGCAAAATCAAATTGAGATAGAAGGGAAGAGAGCTGTAGTTGTTGGTAGAAGTATTCTTGTAGGAAAACCAATGGCATTAATGTTAGAAGCTGCTAATGCCACTGTTACTGTTGCTCACTCAAGAACAAAAGATTTAGCCTCAATAACCAGACAGGCTGACTTGCTCGTTGTTGCAGCTGGAAAGCCTCATTTGATTAGGAAAGAGCATATAAAAGAAAATAGTGTCATTATTGATGTTGGTATTCATCGAATCTCCTCTGATGTAGATCCAGAGGTGGGTAAAAAGATTAAGCTTTGTGGAGATGTAAAAACAGACGAAGTTAAAGATATAGTTGCTGCATTTACGCCTGTACCAGGCGGTGTAGGGCCTATGACGGTAACAATTCTTCTGGCTAACACTGTTGATAGATGGCAAGAACATTGCGGATTGCCTACAACAATTAGTGATTTACTTCCCTGAATCACTATGTCCTGAGAGAATCCATATGAATTGATTTTTAGCATGGAGGAAGCAGTCGCTTCTTTTGACTTCGCTGATTATCTGGTTAAGTCCAGAACTCGCGTAGAAAGTGCGCTTGATGAGTCTCTTGGCCCTGAAGAGCCAGAGAAACTTAGAGATTCAATGCGCTATTCCCTTTTGGCCGGAGGTAAAAGATTGAGGCCAATACTATGTCTCGCAGCTTGTGAGCTGGCTGGTGGTGAACCTGAGAAAGCCTTGCCCACAGCTGTTGCACTGGAAATGATTCACACAATGTCTCTTATCCATGATGATCTTCCTGCAATGGATAATGACGATCTTCGGCGTGGGCGACCTACTAATCACAAGGTTTATGGTGATGCTATTGCTATTCTTTCGGGAGACGCATTGTTAACTAGAGCGTTTGAGATGGTCTCAATTAGGACTAAAGGTGTTCCTGCTGAGAGACTTTTGAGAGTAGTTGGAGAGCTTTCATTGGTCTCAGGAGCTCCAGGACTTGTGGGAGGGCAAGTTGTGGATCTTGAATGTGAGGGGAAAGAGGTAGATTTAAAAACTTTGGAATATATTCATTTACATAAAACCGGAGCCTTACTCAAGGCATGTGTAACTTGTGGAGCATTAATTGGCGGAGCAAGTGAGAAACTTCTTGGAGCCTTGGGTGTCTATGCAAAAGGAATAGGCCTGGCTTTTCAAATAATTGATGACATTCTTGATGTAACTGCTAGTAGTGAAGTATTGGGAAAAACAGCTGGAAAAGATTTGATTGCTGATAAGACTACTTATCCAAAATTACTAGGTCTAGATGAATCTCGGAGAAGAGCAGATCAACTAGTTGCAGAAGCAAAAAATGCTCTTGAGCCTTGGTCAGAAAAATCAACTCCTCTTCTTTCTTTAGCTGATTACATTACAAATAGAGATAGATGAATATTCATTCAACTTCAGAAACTGAATTTATATATATTCTTGATAATGCTGTTTTGGCTTGGGGATTAGCAGCCTGTGGAATTGCTCAATTTTCTAAACTAATTTTTGAATTGATTTTCAATCGCAGTTGGCGCCCATCAGTTCTAACTGAAACTGGAGGGATGCCTTCCAGTCACTCTGCACTAGTAACTGGGACAGCTGCAGGTGTTGGCTATCAGCTTGGTTTTAATGATCCGGTCTTTGCATTGGCTGCCACAATTGCTTTTGTGGTTATGTACGACGCCAGTGGGGTTAGAAGATCTGCAGGTTTAATTGCTGAAAGGGTTAATCAAATCTCTAATGGCAAATCTATAGAGTCTTCCTCTGATGTCCTATTGAAAGAGTCTTTAGGGCATACAAAATTGGAAGTTTTGATAGGGAGTATTTTAGGGCCGATGATTGCTCTTCCAGGTATATTTTTCTTTGGCTCACCTTTGCATCTGTTGCAAATAATTGGATTTATTTCTGGGTGAAACAAAGACAAGAAAAAAATGATCTGTACGTTTTAACTAAAGATCAAAAAAAATCTTTAGAAACCTTTGGTGAATGGCTTGATACACCATATACATTTAAACCTTTTGTTATGAAGGGATTTGCAGGTAGCGGGAAAACATATTTGGCAATGAAATTTTTAAAATTAGTTGAAAAGTATGATTTTTGCTGGACTGTCGTTGCTCCTACCCATAAAGCTGTTGGAGTTCTAAGAAAAGCGTTAGACCTTGAAGAAATTAAGCCCACTTGGTTTCCCTCGACTATTCATCGATTACTTCGGTTGAAATTAAAAAGACAAGCTGATATTGAATTATGCGAGAAGACAGATCAGACGGAAAAATCTTTGGATCAATTAGGTCTTGTATTAGTGGATGAAGCTTCAATGATTGATACAAAATTATTAGAAATTGTTCTTGAATGTGCCAGATTCAATGGAACTCGTTTGGTTTTTGTTGGAGACCCTGCTCAATTACCTCCAGTGGGAGAGAGCCTGAGCTCAGTTTTTTTGATGAAAAGAGCAATTAATGTCGACCTTCTTGAAGTAGTTCGTCATCAAGGACCTGTTCTTAAGCTGGCAAATAGTATTAGAAATGAGGCACTTTCTTGTAATCAGCCTCCTGTTTTGCCTATTTTTAAAACTGGTTTAGGAAAAGTAGGATTTTTAGAAAGAAATGATTGGCTTCTAAGAGCAAAATCAGCTTTGAAGTCAGCATCAATTTCTGAGGATTACGATAGAGCTCGAATCCTTTGTTACACAAATCGAATTGTTGAAAATTTAGTTCCTCATGCCAGAAGAGCAATACATGGAGATATGGCTGATCAGTATCAGGTTTTGCCGGGAGAGATTCTTATAAGCCATAAAACTGTTATGGCTCATGCCTCGGTGAAAGATGGCGAAGTAGGAGAGGAACCTGACATCTTGATCAGTTCCAATAGAGAAATGGTTGTAATTGATGTAACCCCTGAGACTTTTGATTTGGGAGATCTAGGAATTTCTAAAGAGTATGGTTTTACGTTTCCTATAGTTGAAACTCAGGTAGCAAAAGTATCTTGTGATCAAAGAGAATTTTCTCTGAGGTTAATGCCTCAGGCAGGATCTAAATCTAGAAGTCATTTAGAACAACTTCTTAATAAATTAAGTAATAAAGCTAGAGAGATAGGAAAGAAAAATAATTCATCCATCTGGAAACTTTTCTTTTTTGTTAGAGATTCATTTGCTTCTTTGGGGCCAGCATCGGTTCTTACAGTTCATCGAAGTCAAGGAAGTACTTTTGGTGATGTGTTCATTACTTCAGATGTCTTCTGGCCGAAAGATTCGGAATTTAGAAAGCGGCTCTTATATGTAGCTGTTAGTCGCGCTAGCGAAGGTGTTTGGATCGTAGGCACTGATAAAATTGGTTCAAATATAGAACTTTGGAAAGAAATCTTAAGCTGATAATTTATTATTAAAAACCAATTTTTTATTGTAAGTTTCTCTTTAAAGTTTTTATCCAATTTCTTAAAATAATCGGCGAGCTTGCCCAATGAAGATGTATCCAACTTGCATGAAGTAA
Organism: Prochlorococcus sp. AG-315-I14; assembly: GCA_003283665.1. The sequence goes on from QBWF01000006.1 coordinate 35,966, forward strand.
GTTATGGCAAAAGCCCTCCTTTCTTTCCTTTATCTCCCATCCTTTTGTTGTCCAAGGTTGATTTATCTTAAGACTATTTTCATGGATTTCTATTTCCCAACGATGAAATTCATGTCCAATTAATCTATTGCCAGGCTCTATAATGGGACTCCTGGTTATACCTGATATTTCCCTATATCCAATTTTTAAGCTTCCTTTATTTGCTTTAAATGGCAATACATCTGCCATTGAATATTCTTTACCTTCTAAATTATTTAAGCTTTTACCTAAAAGCAGCATTCCTCCACATTCAGCATAAACGGGGTATTTTTTTACAAAAGATTTAACAGCAGTTAAGCTTTTTTTTGAGTTACTTAGTTGTTCAGCGTATTGCTCGGGGAAACCTCCAGGAATTATTAAACCCTTTGCTCCTTTTGGGATCTCTTCATCTTCAAGTGGTTTCCAGATGAGAATTGGCATTCCATTCTTTTCTAGAAATTCTTTTGTTTCTTCATATTTGAAATGAAAAGCATTATCTTCAGCTATTGCAATAGGTGTTTTAAAATCAGTTTCTTTTCTTGAAAGGGATTTAATTGGATTAACTGTAGATTTTGGTGAGAGAAGAAGCTTCTTAAAACTTTTTGTATCCAGATTTGATTTTGCTATTGATGCCCATTCTTCAATTCTTTGAGGTAGATTTTTTATCTCATGTGCAGGAGCTAGACCTAAATGTCTACTTTGAAGAATTAATTCGGCACAATTCGGTAATGAACCCAATACCTTCACTCCTATCTGAGTGAGGACTTCAACTAGAATTTTTTTGTGTCTAGATGTTTGGACGTTATTAAGGACAACTCCTGCAATCTTTAAGTCCTTATCAAACTCTTTGAATCCATTTACTAATGCAGCTATTGAGGCTGCTTTTCCTTGAGCATCAATAATAAGTACTATTGGTAATCCTAAGATTCTTGCTACATCTGCTGTGCTGCCTTTTGTTGTTGGCCCAATCCCATCAAATAATCCCATTACTCCCTCTACAACAGAGAAATCACTTAACCCTCCAAAGTAATTAAAACTTTCTTGAACCCATTCTTTACCAGAAAGAATTAGATCAAGATTTCGACAAGCTTTCTTTGAAACGGCAGAAAGTTGTTGAGGATCTAGATAATCAGGACCAACCTTAAAAGTCTGAATACTCTTATTCTCACTTTTTACCCAGGAAACTAAAAGTAGGCTTAGAAGGGTTTTACCGCTTGAACTTGACGCTGATGAAATAACACAAGCCATGTGAGGCTGCTTTTATTTAGAGGGCTTAAAAAAATTAAGCATTTGTGTGGCTATTTCAGTTGCGCTCTCAAGAAGGGGACTGGTTGTCCCTCTGCTACTTGAAAGTAATCTTGCTACATCCATCTCTAATGAGTTTTTTTGAATAGGAACAACTTGTTCGATAAGTTCCATTCTTGCCATCCCGCCTGCTTCTAACCTCATACATTCTCCTGATTCAGAAGCGAGAATTACACAGATGTCATTCTTTGGTTTTTTGTCTGAGCTTGAAATTAATCTCAATCCAATTATTTGACCAGGATGAATACTTGGGTTTCCTATTGGCAAGGAAGTTAAAGTAACAGTCACAACTGTTTCATCAGATCGTACGAAAAGAGCTTTTATAAGTTCTTTCTCTGATGAAATAGAACTTTTAAGTTTCCATTGAAGCCGATCAGCAATCCAGGCGGCGAGTAATAATCCTTGAACTGATTGTGTACCTTCTATGTCAATATCTATTTTAACTATGCGTTCAAGTGCATTTCTTCTATGAAGAGGGTCAAAGACCATTGCTAGAGTTTCTCTCCAATTTCGCAATCGGAGCCAATTTAAATCGTTAACTGCTTGTCCAGAGTTGATTCTTTCAAGCAATAAGTTTAAGCAATCAAGAGGTTTCCCTAAGGCTGAATCAACAATTAATCGTCTATTCGGAAGGGCTAGAGAATTAAGTAATTCAGGTGCTTCATCAATTCTTCCATTCCACCACAACCATGAGGGGAGTTCCTCTGGTATAAGTTTTTCTACAATTTCTAGTCCGGAATTTATAGCTGTATTGTCTCCTCTGAGAACGACTACATCTCCGCAGGCAGTATTTCCTCCTCCCTCCTCTGGGAGAGGGCAATAAGCTGCTACCAAAGTTTCTAGCTTAATCTCTTTATCAATTGTGGGAGCAAGAGTTACTAATCGCCTAGGTTGCAAATTGCTAATAGCAGTATCTATATGTTGGCCTCTAAGATCTTCAACATTTTCTGTTGAATTTGAACTTTTAATGGATGAAAGGATTTTAAAGTCCAAAGGAGATGTGCTAAGGGGTAGCTCCTCTTCTAAAACGATTTTTCTTGCAGCTTCGATGAGGTCTCTGCGTTCACTCCCCACTATTGGACCTGAGATTTTGCCTACTTTTACAAGCTTTTGTTCAATCCATGCGGGTTGCCAAATGATCAAGCAAAAAGTATTTGCTCCCTTATTTTCTATTTCATCATGTGCCCAAAGTTGATCCAAATAAGTAGGAATCTCTGATGGAGGTAACTGAAGAGGTGTTTGTAAGGTTAATTGTGGAGACATTGATTTTGAAGTGTTGAATTAGGATTTAACTTTTTTTTTCAAGGACGTCTCCATAGGAGTTGGTCTTTACCAAGGAGTAAATCTGATTCAGTGGGCCCCCAAGTTCCTGCTTCATATTGATGAATAGGTAATTCCCAAGGTGCGTCTTCTATTTTCTCAAGTAGAGGTGTGTATAAACGCCAAGCTGCTTCGACCTCATCACTTCGAGTAAATAATGTTGGATCCCCTAGCATTGCATCAGCGAGAAGCCTCACATAACCTTCATCTGAAGGTTCTCCAAAAGATTCGTCATAGGAAAATTCCATATTTACTGGCCTGCTTCTCATTCCAGAACCTGGGGATTTAACCTCAAAGTTAAATTCTGCTCCTTCATTAGGTTGAATTCTAAGAATTAACTGATTTGAAGTAGGAGATCCCCCTGCTGCATCAAATAAATGTACCGGTGCTTCTCTAAAGGTTAAAACTACTTCACTAAGTCTTTTAGGTAAGCGTTTGCCCGTCCTTACATAAAAGGGGACTCCCTGCCATCTCCAATTATCTATAAATAGTTTCATCGCTACATATGTTTCAGTTGTGCTGTTTGGATTAACCCCAGGTTCTTCTCTATAACCTGGTAGTGGTTCCAACTCATTGCCGCCTTTCGAGTATTGACCTCTAATACAACATTCCCATGGGTTTTCTTCGTCTGCAAGTTTTGCTGCTTGTAAAACCTTTGCTTTTTCATTTCTTATCGACTCTGGATCAAAGTGACCTGGAGGCTCCATGGCTGTTAAAGCAAGCATTTGAGTTAAATGATTTTGAACCATATCTCTAAGTGCTCCAGATGTTTCGTAATAACCAGCTCGATCTTCTACTCCAACGGTCTCTGAACTAGTGATTTGAACACTTGAAATGTAATTTCTATTCCAAATGGGTTCAAAAATAGTGTTTGCAAACCTTAGGACAAGAATATTTTGAACTGTTTCTTTTCCCAGATAGTGATCAATACGAAATACCTGACTCTCTTGAGCACACCCTTGAACTAACGAATTTAGTGACTGTGCACTATTGAAATCTCTACCAAAGGGTTTTTCAATAACTAGACGGCTTCTTTTTGGGTCTTTCAATAATCCAGCAGCAGATAAAGCTCTACATCCGCTCCCATAGAATTTAGGAGATACTGAAAGATAAAAAGTTCGATTACCATGAGTTGCTTTTAATCGATCAATTTCTTCAAGCCTTTTTCCAAGTTTTATTAAGTGTTCTGGCTGTTGTAGATCGACAGGCTCGTAAAAAAGATTTTGAGAAAATAGATCCCATTCTTTGGGACTTTCTTTTATTTGAGAGGAAAGAGCCTCCTCCATTTTTTTCTTAAATATTTCATCTGTCCAATGTCTTCTAGCGCACCCTAAAATTGCAAACTCGCTAGGTAATCTTCTTTGTCTAAAGAGTTCAAATAAAGCTGGAACAAGTTTTCTGTGTGTTAAATCACCAGTTGCCCCAAATATAACCAAGCATTGAGGCGGTACTACTCTCTCTTGACGAAGACCAATTCTTAATGGATTTGTTAAGGTTGTGCTCATTAATAATTTCCTTTGCCAATTA
>QBWF01000007.1 GCA_003283665.1 Prochlorococcus sp. AG-315-I14
TCTAAAAAAATAATAAAATCTATATATATAAAGACAAATAATTAAAAAAATCTAAAAAGAGTCAAAGCTACTCTGCTAAAAAGCCTAAAGGTCTCGAAAAAAATTCAAAAAGCATTTTCTCTAGAGTAGTTTTTTTTATTAGCGCTTATGGCAAAGACAAAGTAATTGCTTGTAATCGCTTTAAAAACCTTTTAAAACCAAAAAATCTTCTTTAAAAAGGCAGTAGGAAGAAAGCTTCATTTGTCTTAGTCATTAATACTGATGTCAAAAATACAAATTTCTTTCTTTAAAACTAAACTCTCAGCTATAACTAGGGTACAGATTTATTAATTTGATGATTGATTTTTCGTATTTGCTTGATTTTGCAACCCAATTACCTCATCCATCAGACCTTGGATTAGTTAAGCCTTCTGGTGGCTTGCAACTATTGCCAGCAATCTTTGGCGTGATTGCAATAATTCAAGTCTCCCAATTTCATTGGTATGCAAGAGACTGTAACGATCCTGAAAAGTTTGAAGGAACAGAAAGACAAAAATTATCAAAGTCTTAAGACTAGATACTATAATTTTTAAAAATTCAAAAGGGTAGAGTTTTTAACTCTGCCCTTTTTTAATGGAAATGTTTCAACAAAATTCAAAAAAAAACCCCTATCAATAGATAGAGGTCTAAAAATAGTTGAACCTAATTTCAGGTGAATTAGAAAAACAAGAACGATTCTTTAATTAAGGAGTTCTAGGTATTCCATAAGGACCAGTTCTATCAAGCAAACGCTTGAAGTCAAATCCCATAGCACGCAATGCATGCCATAAATGGCCTTGAATGTAGAAGAACCCTAAGTAATAGTGAACATTAGCCAAAGCACAACGAGTACTGTGTCCGAAGAATGCACCATCGGCAGGGAGAGCTACAGAATCAACCCAATATGGACCTATCCCAAACTTAAGTATTAAAGGCTCACCAAACCATTCAACAGGGTAAACAGTAGTGTTTTGTGAACACCAGAAAGCAGCAACAACTGCCATCCAGCCAATACCTGCTAAAGACCAAGAAAGAATTGCTTCAGCTGAAAGCAAACCAGCTCCCTTGAATTTGGTATATGTGCCAATTTGCTTAGTTGCGATGTGGAATGCACCACCACCAATCTGGAAGAATGCCAAGAAAGCATGACCACCCATGACATCCTCAAGGCTATCAATGGTTAAGAAATCAAATTGATGATTCCAGATCTGAGTCAAGTCAAGATTGTAATTAACTTGACGAATTGCTTCGACTGCAGGGTCATAGATTCCATGGACTCTGGCCCATTCAACGAACCAGATATTTGCTACACCAAAGAAAATCAAATGGTGGCCAAGGATGAAAGTCTGGTTATCAGGGTTGTCCCATTCCAGCTTGAATTTCTTTGCCTGCGGGACTTCTGAGTCCTGCATATCTTCAACAAAAAGAACTGCATGAAGAAGACCACCACCTCCATAAACCATGGAGAGGATGAGATGAACAATTGCAATGGCTGCAACTCCTGCTCCAGTCCAAACACCAGCTTCATCAAAGCCAATGCCAATAGAAGCAAGATGAGCCAGGTATAAAGAGCTCTGATGCCCCATAGGTATCTCTGGGTTGTAGCGAGCTAGTTCCCAAAGAGTGCTACCACCAGTCGCAAAGGCGATTATTCCTGTATGCGCAATATGCGAGGAAATGAATCGTCCTGAACGATTGGTTACCATAGAATTACCAGCCCACCACCCATAGGTGACATCCGGGTTTCCGTAGGTCTGCATGATTTAAGAGTTTTAGGCGTTATACGGTGCACATACCTTACATTGAGGTCAATTCAAAAGCTCAGAATAGTTAAAGGTCTTTATTTAGAAGTAGTAAATTTTTTGAATTCACAACCTTTTATCAACAGATTAATTTAGTGTTTTACTGGATTTTTCAAAAGAAAAGGCGTTCTTGGCGAAATGGAATCAGCGTTACAACTTCAATTACATGACATGCATGGACTGCCTTTTATTGCAGGAATAATTTGGTTTGGACTTCTTGGAATATGTCTGTTAGCAATTGCTATTGTCTTAATCAGAAAAAAATTCAATCCCGAAGAATCAAGAAATCAACTTAATTCAAAAAAAAAGAAGAGCAAACCAAAAGGATTTTAAATCACTAAGAATATTTGGTTTTTCTCTGTTGCTTCTAATATTAATGTAAAATCTCAGCACACGGGTTTGGCATAGTGGCCACCTGGGTTATCTATAAAAAAACATTTTTCCTCTAAATCAATGATTGATTTTTCTCACCTACTTGATTTTGCCACTCAGCTACCTCACCCTTCTGATATTGGCTTAATCAAACCTTCTGGTGGCTTTGCTATTATTCCGACTCTTTGTGGACTAGGAGCAGTTTTCGGTGCATCTCAATTCTTTTACTACTCTGATGATTCAAAAAGAATAGATCCTTGGGCCAAGCCTGAAAATTATAAGTAAGAATTAAATCTAGTAAAAAAAGCAGGCGAATGCCTGCTTTTTTTTTGACTATTTTTATCACAAAAAAAGCCTCGTCAAAATGACGAGGCTTTTTTAAGAGATTAAAAGCTAATCAATTAATCAGAAAGAGTAACTTGAGCGTTATCTAGATTACTTACAGCATCAGTAACCTTCTTGAAATCAAAGCCTAAAGCACGAATTGCATGCCATAGATGACCTTGAAGGAAGAAGAAGCCAAGATAGTAATGAACATTTGAAAGCCAAGCTCTTGAAGTATGACCACTAACTACTCCTGTCATATCAGCAGTATCAATCCAATAAGGAGATATGCCAAATTTAAGAGCTAGTGTTTCTCCATACCAAGCTTCTGGATAAACAGTCGTATTAGTTGCACACCAGAAAGCGGCAATAATAGCCATCCAACCAATACCTGCTAGAGACCAAGACAATATTGCTTCAGAAGAAAGAATATTCTTTCCTTTGAACTCAGTGTATTCACCAACTTGCTTGGTTGCGATATGGAAAGCACCACCGGTGATCTCTACAAATGCTAAGAAAGCGTGTCCGCCCATAACATCTTCCAAACTATCAATAGAAAGGAAGTCAAACTGATGTTGCCAGATATGAGTCAAATTCAAGTTGTATTCAACTTGGCGAATAGCTCCTAAAGCAGGATCGTAAATACCATGCCATTTAGCCCATTCAACAAACCAAATACAAGCAACACCAAAGAAAATTAAATGGTGGCCAAGTATAAAGGTCTGATTATCTGGGTTATCCCACTCAAGCTTGTAGCGAGCTGCCTGAGTATGTTCAGGACGACCTTCAGCAAATAAACCAGAACTATTCTGAGTATCTTCACTAAAGATCAAGGAATGCAAAAGACCGGCACCGGCATAAACCATTGAACAAATCAAATGGAATACACCTATAAAAGCAATAGATGTGCCATCGAAAACTGCTCCAGTTGGATCAAAACCTATACCTATTGAGGCCAGATGAGGAATACTTACCATTCCCTGGTGACCCATTGGGATATCAGGGTTGTAACGAGCGAGCTCCCAAAGAGTGTTTGCACCCGCTGCGAAACAAATCAATCCTGTATGGGCAACATGCGAGCCAATAAATCGGCTTGACTTATTTGTTACAACAGAATTACCAACCCACCACCCGTAGGTGACGTCTGGGTTTCCGTACGTCTGCATAATTAAAGAATTGAAGTCGAAATTCGCTCTAGGATACAAGTACTACCAGTAATTTGCTTGGAATCGTTATTTAATATCAAAATATAGTTACCTTAGAGCAATAGTTCCAAGGTGAACTTGAAAAGCATTAAGGCCATCAATCCTTACCCAGCAAGGGTTTAGGGCAAATATTTACTATACATAGAAAGCTTACAATCAAAATTACAGATCTAAGCTTAAACAACTTCGAATGACTATCTATAATTTAATGGCACAAAAATGAATCCCCACGAGACAAGAAATATAGCCGAAAAGGATTGGTATTAAGGATCTTTAGATATACTTGTTATTTAAGTAAGAAATCCCCGCAAAATACATAGCTCAGAAATAACTTAACAAAATGAGCTTTTCAACTCATTATTATCATTAGGCGTAATTCTTGCCCTCTGACAGTTTGTGCTTGCATTTTGAAACGCTTGAATTCAAAGCCTACAGCTCGAATAGTATGGCAAAGATGGTCTTACAAAAAGAAGAATCCAAAATAGTAATGAACATAAAAAAGAAGCACTAGTTGTATTTCAAAAAAATCCTGAACAATCATTTCTTTCAAATATTTCAATCCATTATCAAGAGATACTGAATTTCAAAGACAAAGCTCTCATTAACATTCCACTAATGAGACAATTTTATTATCCACACCAGAATGTATAACAATAACCATCCAGCCAATTCAAACAAGCCTACAAAAAAGGACCAAGTCAGCCGAAAGAAATTTGAATGCCTTTAATTACCATTATTTGCCAAGCAATCCTAATCAAATTTTTTAGATATATTCAGAGTTCCAGAAATGATTCAAGTGAAAGCAAGAAATAAATTACTCACATAAATAAGCTCTATAAGACTATCAATAGTCAAAAAATCACCTTGATGGTTGCAAATAACATTGAAGATGAATATCAGGATGTATAAAAAACAATCTCAATCAACAAGGATGTTAAGAACTCTTAAAGAATAGACATTGAAAAAGAAAAGTGACAATAAAAAATGAAGCTCATGAGATTCATGAAATTAACCTCATAAAATACTTATTTAAAAGATATCGAATAAAATCTATATATTTGTAAAGGTGTTGTTTTCTCTCCTATATGAAACTATCGATTAAATAAAAAAATCTTATAATTATAGAATATTGCGGTTGATCAAGTGAAGTTGAAAATTGGCGCGAAAATCCCAACATTTTCAGTTCTAGATCAAAACGGGCAAAATAGAACCCCTGATGGATTAAACAAAGCACTAGTTTTATTTTTTTATCCGAAAGATGACACGCCAGGATGCACTATCGAGGCTTGTGGTTTTCGTGATAAATATGACTTATTTAAAATACTGGGTGCAGAAGTATGGGGTATAAGTAATGGAGATAGTGATAGCCATCTTGCTTTCGCTAATAAGAACAATTTACCTTACCCTTTACTTTGTGACAAAAATAATGATCTACGAAAACTATTTGGAGTCCCCAAAATCCTAGGAATGATAGAAGGTAGAGTTACATATATTATCAATTCAAAAGGAATAGTAATACACATCTTCGAAGATCTACTTAATGGACCAGCACATATAAAAGAAGCTATAAGAGCATTAAAAGATATTCAAAATTAGTTTTCAAATTATAAGAGATCAGAAATCTTATGAATAGAATTTACGAATAAAATAATAATCATGAAGCTTTTATATGACTTAATTTATCCAGTTCCTTAATAGTGATTATTTGCACTAAATAAGACTATTCAAGTATATCATAAATCAGGACTAAATGAGCTTTATTTTTATCAACTTCTGATGATTTAAAAAAATTTAGCTTCAAAGTTAAATCTATATTCATTCTTAAGTATAGAATAAAAATCTATATCTTGATCAATTCCTATCTCTTCTCCTGAAAAGCAAAGAATTTATAATAAAGGAATTAATTGCTTGTTTACTCTATTAAATAGGTATAGAGTAAATCAAAATAAACATTAAAGAAGAAATGGGATAAGTCCAATTTATCAAAATGAATCTCTCATAAAATAGGGTTAGATTTAAGTCATAATATATGCATTTAACTAGGAAAATTCGTCTGCATATCGAATAAGAAATCAAGATAAAAAGCAGATAAATAGTAAAAATAAATCAATATTTATTCTTTATAATAATTGCAAGTTCTTATATTTCTCAGTCTTTTCTAAAACCTCAATAGCAGGTTGAAGCATCTCTTTATAATTCATCCATCCACCAACAGATTTTGAATTAATGGGAGAGCGAACTTGAACGCTGCTTGCTGTTACCACAGAACGTGGATTAAGTTGCGGTGACAGATAATTATCTTCCCATTCCCAGCCCAACCAATAGATTAATTTCCTAATTTCAGTATTAGGGTCTTCAACTAATAAATCGTAATTCAAATCATATATTTTTGTTCTATATTTCTTTTTGTATTCTGTCATTTTTGCTTCTTGATTTAGATAAACTCTTGCACAATCACTCAAGGAAGAAGCATATTCATTGCCGGTAGCAAAATTTGCCCTAAAAATCGAAAGAATATTATCCAATGGATTCCGATAACAATGAATGATTTTCGCATAGGGTATTTGACTTAAGATGATACCCGAATATTGATAATTATCTAACATCTTATCAGTTGTTATTAGTGATTGGTTTTCATTAATACTTGCTTTACTCCAATATAAATCAGCAAAATTCAATTTCTTATTAATTGCTCTAAACTTTTTCCACTCTATGAATGATTCTTCGAGAAAATTAACTTCGCCTATATCATCTACATCAATATTCATACTAAGAATAGACTCAACTAATGTTGAGCCGCATCTAGGCATTCCTACAATAAAAATACACTCTATAGGTTCTAATTGACTAATACTAGTAAGATCTTCTTTATATGAACCAATCAATAATTCATTTGATTTGTTGAATAAATTCTGTGGTTTAGATGGTTTAAGTTCAAGTTTAATTTTATTTGCTGATTTAAGGCAATTTGAACTTTCCTTATAGTTCATCTCCCTATGCAAAATATTTGATCTCGCGAAGTAAATATCAACTCGACCTTCTGATAAGTTATTATTCAAAATACTTTCAGAAAATAAATAATCTTTCCATATATTATTGTCATTTGAATATTCAAGTGTTGAAAGAGCAAAGTAAGTTTTAGCTAGATCAGGGTTTAACTCAATAGCTTTATGAAAGGAGATTTCTGCATCTTTCAACTGTCCAAGATCTCTCAATATGCTTCCAAGATTAGAGTGAGCTTCAGCATAATCAGGTTTAAGTTCAATTGCTTTGCGCTGTGATTCTTCTGCTTCCTTTAGCCTGCCAAGATCTATCAATATGTTGCCCAGATTGAAATAAGCATTGGGGAAATCAGGTTTAAGTTCAATAATCTTAAGTTGTAATTCCTCTGCTTCTTTGAGCCTGCCAAGATCTATTAATATAATTCCCAGATTTTGATAAGCCATAACATAATCAGGCCTAAGTTCAATTGCTTTGCGAGTTGAAATTTCTGCTTGATGTAAGTTGCCAAGATCTATCTGTATACTTCCAAGATTGCAATATGCATCTGCGAAATGGGGCTTAAATTCAATTGCTTTAAGTTGTGATTTTTCTGCTTCTTTTAGCTTACCTAGAAGCTTTAATACGTTTCCTAGATTGGAATGAGCTGTTGCGGAGTCAGGCTTAAGTTCAATTGCTTTAAGTTGTGATTTTTCTGCTTCTTTTAGCTTACCTAGATCTTTCAAAATAATTCCATAGTTCGAAAAAACTCGTGGATCATTAAAGTCTTGATCAATGCAGTATTGATAATATTTTGCTGCTTCTGAAATTTCACCTTGCAAGTGATAATTAATTGCTTGATTAATTATTTGTTCTTTAGAAGGTTTATTGGCGGTATTAGTCGAAATAGAAATATTCTCTTTAATTTCTCCTACACAGATTGGAACTGGATATGAAATTATTTCATTGACTTTATTTCTTCCTTGTTCTATCTGCCCAGATCCATCCATTGTTTCTTTAATTCCATTTGATGCAAGGTATTTTAGCCTCAACTTCAAATCTATTAAAATATTTTACTCGACAAATGAAACTTCTACTACTGACAGTATTAGTACTTAACTTTGACAAGTCTCCAATGGAACATTTAGCGTCAATGGCTGAGCTTATAGTAGATATAGTTATTTTGCCTTATTTTCGGCCCTAAGAGCAGAATGGGTATATGCCATAGAGTTATTGCAATTACAGTCATATTAACGAATTGGGTCCATAGATCGGCCAGCAGATCTCCGACATAGCATAAAATAGATTAATCCCTCCAAAATTATTGAAATAAATTAGATATAAGATATTTAAAGAATGTTAATCCCCATATCCCTAAGCCATTAGTACAACATTTAGACCTTAAAAAAAGTATTCGACAGCAAGGCTTATTTCAATTACTCAACTATATTTAGACTATAAGCAATTTCAAGGAAAGTGTTGAACAAAAAAGCATGGTTTAAATCTTGGAACAATGATTTTAATTCCTTAGCAACTGAGGATGATATTAGAAATTGTTTTCGCTTAATTTTAGGAAGAAACCCTAATAGAGAAGAATGGCCAGGTCATTCCTCATTAGCAGGATCCGAGCTTCATGAGTTAGTTAGAGGCTATTTAAATTCTTTAGAATTCAAATCCAGGAATCTACTTAATTATGATGAGAACATAATTAAGTATTCCACAGACTTTGGATTTACTATTTATTTGAATACAAAAGATCCACTTATTGGGAAACCAATAAGTTTAGGAATGATTTATGAGGAGAATGTTACTCGTTTATTCGAAAAACATTTAAGCCAAAACATGACTCTAATAGATGTAGGTGCGAACATTGGTTGGTATTCACTTTTAGCAGCTCACTTATTGAATGATAATTGTAAAATATATGCATTTGAACCTTTCGCCGCAAATGTAAAATTACTGCTTGCAAGTAAAATTAATAATAATTTTAATAGTATCAAAGTTATTCAATCTGCTACAGGGAATCAATTTGGAACAGTAGCCTTTGGAGCCTCTGGAAGTAATGGTCAATGCAAAGAGATAGAAAAAAATGTTGAATCAATACTTGTTAGTGATACTGTAAATATGGTAAGAATTGATGACATAGTTAAAGAAAAAGTTGACTTAATAAAGATCGATATTGAAGGTGCTGAATATAATTCCCTCTTAGGATCTATTAATACTATTAAGAATAGTTTACCAGTTATTATCTCAGAATTTACGCCAACGGCGATTCCCTCTGTATGTGGAATAAAGTGGGAGGAATATCTAAGGTTTATTGTCAATTTAGGATATCAAATTTCAGTAATTAATCAGGAGTTGATCAATTGCGATCAAGATATAAATAAAGTATATAAAATCTTTGAAAAAGAAGGTAAAGATCATTTAGATTTAATTTTCTGCAAAAATTAGTACATTTGCTTTCAAGATAATTCAAATTTTATACCAATAAATATATCTAATTAGCTAATTCAATAATCAAATAGATGACTTAAAGCCAAAGTTAGAATTTATTCTAACTTGATATTTGAGACCCATTGGTATATCTGAATTCCTAGACGTTGAATAAAAACTCCATAATATCCAATCATACCAATCTATTACTAGCAAAAATCACGATTAGATGTAAATTATAACCACAGAACGAAGTTAGAACAGTTCCCAATCACTTTATTGCCAGAGAAATTTTAGAATTAGATCTAGGAGATAAAAAAATTCCCTTAATACTTAAACAAGAAAGATGAAGAAAGCTTTTATAAGAACAGTTAAAGAAGAGTCTTTATTAACTTTAGATCTAAGACTCAAAAAGAAGCTTATTATATTATTCTAAAATTTAAATTAATAGTTTACAAAGTATTATTTGTTTTTCCTTTTACCAGGTAAGAACCAATCATTAGGAAATCAAGTTGACAGCCAATAAAAGCTTTTATTGCTTCATTCGGATTACATACTATAGGCTCCTCATGTGGATTAAATGATGTATTTATAAGACTTGGAATATTTGTTAATTTATGATAATTATCTAAAATTTCATATAGTTCAGGATTGTTTATTTTACTTACTATCTGAGGTCTTGCGGTCCCATCTATATGAACCACTGCAGGGCTAATTTTTTTCATTTCTTCAGTACAGTCAATTGTCATGGTCATGAAGTTGTAAGAATTTAGATCTTTCCCATTTATTTGATAACATTCTCCAAAATATTCTTCCATTGTTACAGGTGCAAATGGCATGAATTCAGTTCTTTTTAGTTTCTTATTGAGCCAGTTATTAACTGTTTTATCTGTTGTTTGATAAAGTATTGATCTATTACCAAGAGATCTTGGTCCATACTCTAATCGACCATCAAACCTTGCTAGGACTTTACCTGTTGAAAGTATCCTTGCAGCCTCTTTGTTCAAATCCTCAGGCTTATCATAATCAACTTCAAATTCTGAGAGAATTTTTTCAATTTCTGTATCTGAAAACTCCGGACCAAGAAATAGATTTTTTAGAGGCTTAATTGGAAATTTCTCTCTCTTATAAGCAACACTGATTGCCGCACCAAAACCTAATCCAGAATCTGTCATTGCAGGATGAATATGGATCTTATTTACAGATTTTAGATTATAGATTTCTTGATTTAATTTTACATTTGCAAAAACACCACCAGCCAAAACTAGTGAGCTCTTAGACAAACTCTTCATATGAAAATCTATATATGATGTAATTTGATTCTCAAAATATTTTTGAACTGATGCAGCAATATCTTCGATTTCCCAATTAGTTTTTATTGAATTAATTATGTTTATTAAATATTTACAATTTTCTTGTCTAAGTATATGTGGGTAAGGACCTAATTTATTATCTTTATCAAGACTACTATACCATTTACCATTATTTGTATATGTTATTTTATCTAATTCATTTATCAAACTTTGACAAGGTTTTCCACTTGCTGATAATCCAGTTATCTTTCCTTCATGTCTAATTGGTTTGAACCCACAGATCTCTGTTATGATTGAATATATAATTCCAATAGAATGAATATAATTAGTTTTATCTATTTCCTTAATTAATCCATTCTCACCAATGCCTATAAATCCACACAAATCATCACCCATCCCATCTAAAGTAATAATCAAACAATTATCAAATGGTGACTTAAAGTAAGCTGAACCTGCATGAGCTAAATGATGATTAACATAATTCAATGGAATATCTGTATTTAATCCACAACTAGATATTTCTCTGATTAGCTGATCTATCTTAGATTTTTGCCATAAATAAGGATAAGTGAAAACCTGATAAGGAGTTAAATTATCATGATTATAGATTTTCTTACATTTAATTCTTTCTGCAAAACCATGACTAATAGTATTTACATAAGAATTTATTGCTTGCTGTTGTAATATATGAGGTAACTCTAATCCAAAAGCAATTTCATCTACTTTATAATTACAGGATTGCAAGCAGTATCTTATTGATTCAATTGGTCCAGTTTTCATACCATCATTATTTTTCTTTCTTGAAAATCTTTCTTCTTCTACAGCTGCAATTAGTTCTCCATCTGAGACAAGAGCAGCATTTGAGTTATGTCCAAAATATACACCTAAAATATTTGTAGTCATCTATATTTGAATATAATATTATTAATTATAATTATACAATCAAAATAATCTTTTAGCCCAATCATGTTTGATGTAAATATTGCAATTCACCTTTAACCCTTAGTCTTAAATCTACTAACAATAAACAAAACTTTTATTCTCATATTTCTATATGCTTAGATAATGACGACCATAAAAATTGATTGCAAATAACAAAAAACCCTGCAAAAGTTAGAGCAAAGTTAGAATAGCGCCTCTTCTAACCTTTGAGAACCCCCGCCATAACTGGACGCTTATACGTTGAATAAAAACTCCATAAAGTCCAGTCATACCAAATGATTACAAGCAAAAATCACGGTTAGACCAAAACACGAAGAAGTTAGACAAAGTTAGACAACCAGACGGGCGTATAAAAAGACCATATATAAAACCTGACAATCTAGGTTTAATTAGTTTTTTTCATTCAGACTGCTAATGGGTGGAATAGCTAAAACTCGAGAAATAATGAGTTCTTTAAAGGAAATCAGAGCATTAATCGATGAACATTTCTCTATCCAATGGTGTAGAGAAAATGTTGTTGTCCCTCTTAGGGTTGAGCCTAAACTGCCACCTGAAGAATCAGTTTTAATTATTGCAGTGGCAAATTTTTCTTATTTAGGAACTAATGGTGAATTTATAAATCAAAGCGTATCGTCAAAAGACTTAAATTGTTGTTTCATTAGTCTGTCCTCTAAAGAAATTGAAAATACTCTAAAGGAAGCAGAGAGACTTTGAAATGAAAAAGGAATACTAAAATCTAAATAAGTAAGTGAGATAGCTTGGATAAGTTAAGTCTAGAAAACTAATTTATAAGATTAGATTACCTAGCTATTAAATCACTTAATAGATGGCTCAAATAGATAATTTTCAAATAAAATAGAAAGGCATTTTGGAGACAAGTGAATCTCATCGCACATGTAAATATCATTATTAATTCCTTCACTATTTGCAGTTAAAGAATAAATATCGATAAAGAAAGAACCTCGCGATAGAACTTCTCTTTTTAGGATTGAATTGTAATTTTTTATTAGTTTTTTCCATAAGATGTTCAATTCATCCATTTTGCCTTCTTTTATGGTTGGCGCAGGTGTTCCAAAGTAATACCTCTTCGAAAAATATGAAGAAAGTGTTTTCTCCGTAAAGTCAAGGTAACCTATAATTGTATTCTCACATACCCTCATAATATCTTTTTTATTTTTTATAGCATAATCAAGGATACCTTCATCTTTTCTACAATCTATTTCTCCAAAAGATAATAATATATCATTACTATATGTATGCTCTAAAATTTGTTTTTCAAACGAAGACTTAAATTTATTTATTTTTCTATTAGAAAAGTGCCAGGCTTTAGTCCCAGCTATAAAAACTGGTTGAATATACTTTTGCTGTGATGATAAACATATAGATTGGTGTGAGAATGCGAGACAGTGGCTTTCTCCTATATGAGGAACTCGATTTACATTATGTATATATTTATTCTTGTTTAAATTATTATAAAGCTTTGATAAATACGACGAAAAAACAGAGGTAAACACCCTACTTTCTTTATTCTTAATTAATTGAATAGCTTTTTTAGCATTGTACTTTTTTATTTCTTCAAGGTAGATTTTCATGTAAACAAAATCACCTTGAATAAGATAATTAAGACTTATAGACACCAATGCCTCGATTTTATTTCCTATGTTAGATGACTTTAATTTAAGGAGTTCTTTTAAGATGTTCGTAGAATTAACTAAATCCCCTTTTAACAGATTTATCTTAGCCATATTAAAATAGGCACCAATAAGTTCAGATTTCAGTTTGATAGCTTTTTCTGTTGATGTAAGTGCTTCTTCAAATTTACCAATATCTTTCAAAATATTTCCCAGGTTGGAATGAAACTCTGGAAAATTTGGTTTAAGTTCTAAAGATTTTCTTGCAGAGATTTCTGCCTCCTCTGATTGACCTAGATCATTCAGAATTATCCCTAAGTTTGCATGAGCCTCTGCAAAATCAGGTTGAAGATCAAGAACCTTTAATATATATTTAACTGCTTCCTTTGATTTTCCTATACTTAGTAATATAATGGCATAATTAGAGAAAACTCTTGCATCAAAAAAACCTTGTTCAATAAAATTTTGATAATATTTCTTTGCTTCTAATATATCTCCTTTTAAGTGAAGCTCAAATGCTTTATTAATTATTTGTTCTTTAGAAAGTTTAGAAAGAGTGTTATTAACAGAAATATTTTCTTTGATTATATCTAAAGCATATGGCACTGGATATGTAGTGAATTTCTTAACTTTATTATTTTCTTGATTTTTTTTGTCAGGAGACTTCATCTTTTGCTTATTGACCCTCCAATTATATTTTTAGATTTTATACTTTAACAAATAATTGTTTAAATCATTTTTTTAGCAAAAATCATTTTTTAATTTTAGTTAGAATAAAGTTGAGATACAAGCTTATTGGGAAACTTAGAGCCCTTAGCATGACTGGGCTTTTAGACGTTGAATAAAAACTCCTATACATCAAGTCATAGCAACTTATTTGAGCGATAATTTAGGGTTAGACCAAAACACGTAAAAGTTAGACAACAGAGTTAGACAAGGCTCTATTGAGAATACCGAGAAACACTGGTATGACTGGACGCTTACACGTTGAATAAAAACTCCTTAGCGTCCAGTCATAGCAAGCGATTACAAGCATAAATTGAGGTTAGACGTAAGTTAGAAGAGTAGAACGAAGTTAGAACAATTCTGCTTTAGCTTTGGGAGATAAATCTGTCAGAATTTTTTCAAATGCTTAAATTGTAAAAAGAACTATGAGTTCTGCGACTTCGACTCGTTGAATTTATGCCAAGACTTTTTATAAAAAATAAGATTCTTCGATTACTTGCAAATATCGTTATTTCTCTAATTTGGGTACTGATATCAATCACAACTTTTGTGTACGGTATTTATCGTCATATGCAAAGTAGCTGCAAAGTTAACATTTTTGGACAATTTTATTGTCCCGATGGTCCTTCGCATCCATGGATGATAGGGATTTTTCCTGCTTTCTTTATGTTATTAACTTTTGGTCCACCACTTTGGCTTACCTGGTATTTATGGATAAAGAAGCGAGGAGCAAAAATTAAATAAAACCCCTCATACTATTCGCCATTCCCTCCGGGGCACTCCTCATCTTCTCTTTAAATCAATTAAAAAGTTAGAACAAAGTTAGAACAGCACCTCTTCCAACCTTTGAGAACCCTTGCTATGACTGGACGCTTATACGTTGAATAAAAACTCCATAACATCTCCTTCGTTAACAATATAGTCTTTTCCTTCACTCCTAAGCCAACCTTTATTTTTTGCTTCTGCAAGAGAACCAGCTTCAAGAAGTTTTTCATATGAAATTGTTTGTGCACGAATAAAACCCTTTTCGAAATCTGTATGAATCACTCCAGCGGCTTGAGGAGCTGTCATCCCATCGCAAATAGTCCAAGCTTTTGTTTCTTTTTCTCCAGTAGTGAAATATGTACTTAAACCCAACAATCGATAGGTTGCTTTTATAAGACTAATTAAACCTCCTTCTTCCACTCCTAATCCATTTAAATAATCATCTCTTTCTTCATCTCCTAATTCAATTAGCTCTGCTTCAACCTGTGCTGAAATCTTTACACATTCAGAGCCTTCTTTAGTTGCAAGATTATTTACTTCCTCTGAAAAATTATTCCCAATAGAAAGTTCATCTTCTCCAAGATTAGTTGCATAAATAATTGGTTTTTGAGTTAATAAGCCTAATGGTTTAATTAATTTCTTTTCATCCTCGGTTAATAAAACATTTCTAGCTGCATTTTCATTTTCCAAGGCCTCACATAATTTTCCTAAAATATTATCTTCTATTTTTGCTTCCTTATTAGTACTTAACTGTTTTTTCAATCTAGTTCGTCTCTTCTCTATTTGACTTAAATCAGACAAAGCCAATTCTAAATTTATTATCTCAATATCTCTTATTGGTTCAACCGATCCAGAGACATGAATCACATCATCATCATTAAAACATCTAATAACATGAACTATTGCATCGACTTCTCTAATATTTGCCAAAAACTTATTACCAAGCCCTTCACCTTTACTAGCCCCCTTAACAAGTCCAGCAATATCTACAAATTCTATTCTTGTTGGAATAATTTGCTTACTATCACTAAGTTCTGCAAGTAAATCCAAGCGTTGATCTGGAACTGAAACACATCCAACATTTGGCTCGATAGTACAGAAAGGGAAATTTGCTGCTTGTGCCTGAGCATTAGCTACAAGAGCATTAAATAAAGTTGACTTACCGACATTAGGGAGTCCAACAATTCCGGCCTTTAGCATTGATATGGATCTTTTAACGATCCCAAACAGATTAATTTGACCAAATTAAACCCAATAGTGCCCTTTAACAGCGAAAATATTGATATAAGTTCCTGAAGGGCAGTCTAAAAGCTATCTTCAAAAAACCATTCAAACTATTAACCCTGTTGTGACCTTAATTCTCGAAAATGATTAAGACAAAATTTAAAAAGAAGAAAATTATCGGTATTCTGGCAATTTTCGTTTTAAGTCTTAGTGGGATATTTTTTAAATTTGCTCAAAATGCCAATCCTAAAAGGGATATAACTGACTTTACAATTGCTGCTGAGAGTGGAACATTACCAGGACTAATAACATCCAGCGGAGAACTAAAAGCAAAGAAAAGAGTGAACGTAAGTCCAAAAAGACAAGGGATACTTATGGAAATCTTTGTAGAAGAAGGAGATGAAGTTAATAAAGGGGATTTAATTGCAAAGATGGATTTTGGTGATTTGGGTTACAGGCTTAATGAATTAAAAGCAAGTTATGAAACTCAAAAAGCTAGTCATCAAAGAAGAGAGCACCTTTTCAAGGAAGGAGCGATCAGCCTTGAAGAATACGAAGAATATAGAAATAAGTTTCTAAGAAGTAAAGCGAAGCTGAATCAAATAGAAGTTGAAGCAAATGAAATTGATATAAAAGCTCCATTCAAAGGGGTCGTAACAAGCAGATACGCAGTTCCTGGAGCTTTTGTCACACCTACGACCTCAGCATCAGCCAATCAAGAGGGAGGGGCAACAAGCTCATCAATAGTTGAACTATCTCAAGGTCTTGAAATAGTTGCGAAAGTTCCAGAAAGCGATATTGGACGAATAAAAACAGGACAAGAAGCAACTATTCGAGTTGATGCTTTTCCTGATAGGCGATTCCAAGCCACCGTTAACAAAATTTCGCCAAGAGCGATCAAAAATAACAACGTAACTTCATTTGAAGTCAAACTATTATTAAAAAACAGACCCAATGATTTAAGGATTGGAATGACTGTTGATATTAATTTCCAAACAGGACCTACAAAAATAAACACACTTATTCCGACTGTGGCAATTGTTACTGAGAAAGGTAAAGCAGGGGTTCTAGTAATTGGTAAAAACAATCAACCTAAATTTAAAAAAGTTGAACTAGGAACTAGTAGTGGGAGCAAAACTGCCATAATATCTGGGTTAAATCCAGGAGAGAAAGTTTTTATTAATCTTCCTCCTTGGGCAAAAGAAAGGAAGAACTAATAATTGAACATCAACCTAAAGTCTTATGAAAGAGATAAAAAAACAAATATTATTATTAGTTGATGGCCACTCTTTAGCTTTTAGAAGTTTTTATGCTTTCAGCAAAGGTGGAGAAGGAGGACTAACTACAAAAGATGGCTTGCCGACAAGTGTTACCTATGGTTTTTTAAAAAGTCTTTTAGATAATTGCAAATCAATTAATCCAAAAGGTGTGACCATTGCATTCGATACAGCTGAGCCAACATTTCGACACAAAGAAGATCCAAACTACAAAGCTAATCGAGACGTAGCGCCAGATATATTCTTTCAAGATTTAGATCAACTACAAGAGATCCTAAAAGAAAGTCTTAATCTCCCTATCTGTACTGCACCAGGTTACGAAGCTGATGATGTATTAGGAACACTTGCCAATGAAGCTGCAGATAAAGGATGGAGTGTAAGAATTCTCTCAGGGGATAGAGACTTATTCCAATTAGTAGATGATAAAAGAGATATAGCTGTCTTATATATGGGAGGAGGCCCTTATGCCAAAAGCGGGAATCCAAAACTAATTGATGAGCAAGGAGTTAAAGACAAATTGGGGGTTAGTCCAGAGAAAGTAATTGACCTTAAAGCCTTAACTGGTGATAGCTCAGATAACATTCCAGGTGTTAAAGGTGTTGGACCAAAAACGGCTATAAATCTTCTAAGTGAAAACAACGATCTTGACGGGGTATATAAATCTCTAGAAGAAGTTGAAAAACTAGGAGAAAAGGCTAAAAGAGGAGCTATAAAAGGAGCAGTAAAAATAAAACTAAGAATTGATAAGAATAATGCCTATCTTTCAAAAAGATTAGCTGAAATACTAATAAAAATTCCTATAGAGAAGAAAATAAAGTTTCAACTTGAAGGAATTAATGAAGTAAAGCTTGCTGAGACACTTGAGAAACTTGAACTACATAGCCTTTTAAGGCAAGTATCAATATTTAAAGCAGTCTTCTCTAAAGAAGGTTTATCAAAAAAAGAAAAGAAGTCTTCAATAGAAAAGATCAAAACAATTTCAAAAAATATCCCAGGGGAAGATTTGAAATCTACTAATGAATCATTAAATCTGCCTAAGATAGAGCCCATAATAATAAATAAAATTGAGGATCTAAAAATATTTGTAGAAAAGATAATGAGATATAAAGATCCAAGTCAACCAATAGCGATTGATACTGAAACAACAAGCCTAAATCCATTTAAAGCAGAACTTGTTGGTATAGGTTTTTGCTTCGGTAATTCATTAAAAGATATAGTTTATATACCAATAGGTCATACGATTATAGATGACAATTTAATAGAAGTAGAAGAAGAAACAAACAACCAATTAGGAATTGAGGAAGTTATTAGTTCTCTTCAACTTTGGTTCGGAAGTTCAGAACACCCTAAGACTTTACAAAATACTAAATATGATCGACTCATATTACTAAGGCACGGGATCATACTTAATGGGGTAGTTATGGATACTTTACTTGCAGATTATATTTACGATTCCACTAGTAAGCATAGTTTAGATGAAATTGCATTTAGAGAATTTGGATTTAAACCAACTAGTTATAATGATATTGTAAAAAAAGGGGAAGATTTCTCTACGGTAAAAATAAAAACTGCAAGTCTTTATTGTGGCATGGATGTATATCTAACAAGACGTTTAGCCATCCTCTATATTGATAGATTAAAGAAGAGAAGCCCAAAATTACTTAGATTATTATTAGAAGTAGAGCAACCACTTGAGAAAGTAATAGCAGAAATTGAGACTAATGGTATATCAATTGATATACCTTATTTAAAACATTTATCTGAAGAGCTAACTAAAAACATAAAGCTAATTGAAGAGAAAGTCTTTGAATTCTCCGAAAATGAATTTAATCTTTCGTCCCCAAAGCAACTAGGCGAATTACTTTTTGAAAAGCTTAATCTAGACAGGAAAAAATCAAGAAGAACAAAAACAGGCTGGAGTACAGATGTAAGTGTATTGGAAAAACTTGAATCAGAGCATCCAATAGTCCAAAAGATTATTGAGCATCGAACATTAAACAAATTACTCAATACCTATGTTGATGCTCTACCCAAACTTGTAGAACAAGAGACTGGCAGAGTACATACAGATTTCAATCAAGCAGTTACAGCCACTGGAAGATTAAGCAGTAGCAATCCGAATCTTCAAAATATCCCAATAAGAACTGAATTTAGTAAGCGAATAAGAAAAGCATTTCTACCGCAAACAGGTTGGAAACTATTAAGTGCTGATTATTCACAAATAGAACTTCGTATACTTACACATCTTTCAGGAGAAGAAGTACTTCAAAACGCTTATTTAAAGAATGAAGATGTTCACTCTTTAACCGCAAAATTATTATTTGAAAAAGATTCTATTGATGAAAGTGAAAGAAGATTAGGAAAAACAATTAACTTTGGAGTTATTTATGGCATGGGAGCTCAAAGGTTTGCCAGATCAACTGGGGTATCACTTATTGAAGCTAAATATTTTTTAAATCGATTTAAGGAACGTTACCCCAAAGTTTTTAAATTCTTGGAATATCAAGAAAAGCTTGCATTGGGTCAGGGCTATGTAGAGACAATTCTTGGACGACGTCGCTATTTCCATTTCAATAAAAATGGTCTTGGGAGATTATTGGGCACACCATTAGAAGACATTGATTTAACGATAGCAAGAAGAGCAGGAATGGAGGCTCAGCAATTGAGAGCTGCTGCTAATGCCCCTATTCAAGGATCAAGTGCTGACATAATTAAAGTGGCGATGGTTAATCTCAGCGCAAAACTAAAAGAAGCTGGATTAGCTGCGAAGATTCTTCTTCAAGTGCATGATGAACTTGTGCTGGAAGTTGATCCAAAAGATATAGATGAAACTAAATCTCTTGTTACTAAAACAATGGAGAGCGCTGTAAAGCTTAGCGTCCCTCTGATAGTTGAAACTGGAGTTGGAGTAAACTGGATGGAAGCAAAATAGTCGCTAATTAATTCAATAATTTTCCACATCTTCACCTAAGCAATTGTCCTTAAAATTCACAAACACACTCTCCAAAAACAAAGAACTTTTCATCGCGAACAATCCTAATAAAGTTAGTATTTACTGCTGCGGTGTAACAGTTTATGATCTCTGCCATTTAGGCCATGCAAGAAGTTATCTTAATTGGGATGTATTAAGAAGATATTTAATTTGGAAAGGATATGAGGTTATCTTTGTTCAGAATTTCACTGATATTGATGACAAAATTATTAATCGCGCAAAAAAAGAAGGTTGTTCTACTGATGAACTATCTCAAAGAAATATAGAAGAATTTCATAAGGATATGGACAGACTTGGAATACTAAGACCAACTCGAATGCCAAGGGCTACTCGGAGCCTCAAAGAAATTATATGTTTCATAGAAGAATTAGAAAATAAAGAAATGGCTTATTCAGCAAATGGAGATGTTTATTTTTCAGTAACCAAATTTATAGACTATGGAAAACTTAGTGGCAGAAACATTTCAGAACAGCAAGAAAATGCTGCTGGGCGGCTAAATACAGATAAAGATGTAAATAAAAAAGATTCACTAGATTTTGCCCTCTGGAAAAAAGCTAAGACAGGCGAAGTTAGTTACTCATCTCCATGGGGAGAAGGACGACCCGGGTGGCACATAGAATGTTCAGCAATGGTTAAAGAAGAGTTAGGCGAAAGTATTGATATTCACCTAGGCGGATCAGACTTAATATTTCCACACCATGAAAATGAAATTGCCCAATCAGAAGCCTGTAACGGGAAAGACTTAGCTAACTTTTGGCTCCACAATGGAATGGTTAATGTTGGAGGTGAAAAGATGAGTAAATCATTAGATAACTTCACAACTATCAGAGCACTATTAGATGATGGCGTGACACCAATGACTTTGAGATTCTTTGTCTTACAGGCTAATTATCGTAAGCCATTAGACTTTACTAATGAGGCCCTAAAGGCAGCCGCTAAAGGATGGAGAAGACTAAATGATTGCTTATGCTTTGGCTATATTTATCTAAAGACTGAACTGCCATTTCAAATAGAACTAAATAAAGCTAATACAAGAGCAAATACATCAAGCTCATCCAAATTACTAGAAGAATTCGAAAAATATATGGACGATGATTTAAACACTTCAGGAGCCTTATCTATTCTTTTTGAGCTATCTCAACCTATTCGTAAATTTATAAATATTTTAAAAGAAACTAAAATCAATGAAATTGACATTAATGATTTAAAAGAAATTAATGAACAGTGGGAATTACTTACTCAATTAGCAGGAGTATTAGGTTTAAAAGCCAATTTAAACAATGAGAGTTCTAAGAGTGAAATATCCGCCAATTATAAAGACATAGAAGAGCTAATAAATAAACGATCAATAGCGAAATCGAATAAAGACTTTGCTCTCGCTGATAAAATAAGAACTCAATTAAAAGATCGTGGAATTGAATTAATTGATAAATCCAATGGTATTACCGAATGGAAAAGCAGCTCAGATTAAGCAACCCAGGATTCTATTAAGGCTGACACACTCACATAAAGTCCTATTGCAATTACAGGTGGAGATACCCAGCGAAGCATGAACTTCAAATATCGCCTGACTCTTTTATTAGAATTTGAGTTTGCTAAATCCTCGTCATAACGATTTGGAATAATCCAACCTAATAGAACAGATATTAGAAGGCCACCTAGTATCAATAAATTATTAAAAATACTATCCATATTCCCCAAGAAATCCAATGAAATAGCCGAGGGAACACCCGCTAAGAACACAACTAATGTTGAAGTCCAAACTGCCTTTTTCCTACTCCATTTAAAACGATCCATTAAAGAAGATACTGGCACTTCTAGCAATGAGACAGAAGAAGTAATAGCAGCTATAAAAGCTAATCCAAAGAAAACAGCAGCGATCAATCTTCCCGCAACCCCAAGATTTGAAAATCCAGTTGGTAAAGCTATAAATAAAGTTCCTACAGTTGATTCACTAACAACATCTTTTAAGCCAAAACTCATCACCACAGGGAAAGTAATTAGTCCAGCAAGCAAGCCTACAGCCGTATCAAGAGAGGCTACTCTCAAGGCTTCTTTAGGAAGATGATTTCTACGATCTAAATATGAAGAATACGCAACCATAATTCCTATTCCTAAGCTTAAGGAAAAGAATGCCTGTTTAAACGCATTGCTAATTGTTGTTTTATCAAACAGTTGTGATGGATCCCATTTAAGCAAGAAAGAAGTATATCCCTCCCAAGCTCCAGATAAAGTTGCAGCCCATATTGATAATGTTATAAGCAATATAAATAGAAATGGCATAGCCCATTTCGTTAGCTTTTCAATACCACCTCTAACTCCTGCAGTTACTACTAGAGCAGTTAATAACAAACTTATTATTTGACCGACAAAAACACTATTACCACTACTAATTTTTCCAAAAAATTCTCCAGCCTCATTCATATCTGAAGGCAATCCAATAAAAACAGAATGGAAGAATGTATCAATGGTCCATCCCATTATGACGGCATAAAAGGAAAGAATCCCACATGAGGCTATTGCAAATAACCAACCTAAAGGCTTCCAATTTTCACCCGCAGCTTTAACGGGTGCAATAAAAGGACTGCTCGCAGTACTTCGTCCTAAGACCATTTCCGCAACCAAAACTGGAAGACAAACCACCAAAACTACAAAGATATAAAGGACAAGAAAAGCAAGTCCTCCTCCTTGAGAAGATCTGTAAGCAAATCCCCAAAGGTTCCCAAGCCCAACTGCACTTCCAGCCGCTGCAAGAGCGAAGCCCAGTCCTGATCGCCATTGTTCCCTTTCTTGCATAATAAATCTCTATACGAATCCAGTATTTAACGGGAAAGATATAACAGGGTTATACCTTTAAATGGGAGACTGGTCTAACTTGCCTTCACATTGTGAAAGCCATAAGCGTTTTAGGCTCAACAGGATCTATTGGAACTCAAACTCTTCAAATCGCAGAGGAGTTCCCAGATCAATTCAATATCGTTGCATTAACTGCAGGTCAGAATCTTGATTTAGTAATTAAACAGATTCAAACTCATGAACCAGAAGTTGTTGCGCTGGCCAATGAATCTCTTGTACCAGAATTACTTACTAGATTAAATAACCTACCTAAAGAAAAAAAACCGATAAAACTGCCTGAATTGTTAGGTGGAGTAGATGGATTAAATACAGCTGCTGCATGGAAGAGTGCAGACATTGTCGTCACTGGAATAGTTGGTTGTGCTGGACTTTTGCCAACACTCTCAGCAATTAATGCTGGGAAAGACATAGCACTTGCCAACAAAGAAACTCTTATTGCAGCAGGACCTGTTGTTATGCCTGCTTTAAAAACAAGTGGAAGTCGACTACTACCTGCAGACTCTGAGCACTCAGCAATTTTTCAATGCCTACAAGGAACTCCTTACGCCGAGAATGCAAGACTTTCAACAGGAGTTCCAACACCAGGGTTCAAGTCAATTCAACTAACAGCTTCTGGTGGAGCTTTTAGAGATTGGGAAGCAAAGGATTTGGTAAACGCAACAGTTAAAGATGCCACTAGTCATCCAAATTGGAGCATGGGGAAAAAAATAACTGTAGATTCTGCAACTCTTATGAATAAAGGTCTAGAGGTCATTGAAGCGCATTACCTATTTGGCCTTGACTACGACCAAATCGAAATCATTATTCACCCACAAAGCATCATTCATTCAATGATTGAATTGAATGACTCATCGGTTCTCGCTCAAATGGGTTGGCCTGATATGAAACTTCCTATTTTGTATTGCTTAAGTTGGCCTAACCGACTAAAAACTCCTTGGCCAAAATTAAAGCTTACTGAAATAGGCAGTCTAACTTTCAAAGAACCAGATAAAAATAAATATCCATGTATGGAACTTGCCTATAATGCAGGTCAGTTAGGAGGAACGATGCCAGCCGTTCTTAATGCTGCTAATGAACAAGCAGTAGCATTATTCTTACAAGAAAAAATAAACTTTATTGATATACCAAAAGTTATAGAAGTAACTTGCGAGAGACATAAAAACGAATTTAAGAAAGAACCCAGCTTGAATGAAATACTCATGATTGATACTTGGGCAAGAGAAAATGTTACTAGTTATTCAGACAAGATATAAATAAAGTAATTAGAGACCTAAAAGCCATTTAGATACAACATAATCACCCCAACATCCATCAACTCCATGAAATCCATTATGGCCTCCTTTTTTCGTAAGAATAACCTTATTTGCCTTTTGATCACTAAATAAAAGCATCTTTTTTTTTAAAGTTTCTGCAGAGGATGAAGGAACCCAAGGGTCATCCATAGATTGAATAAATAATGTTGGAGGTATAATTTTTTTATTTTCACTTAAAGCGAAAATGGGAGATGCTTTCAAGTAATACTCGTTGACATCTTTGTACCCCCATCTTGGCGCAGTTATAGAGTTATCAAAAGAACGAATATCCTTTATTTTGACTTTAGAATCTTTATTACTAACCAGAGCTTCCCGCTCTTCCTCTTTAACACCAAACGGATCAGATAAAGTTTGTTTCACCAAACGATTTAACAACCACCTTTGATAAATAATGTTTCGTGGACGCTCAATAGATAAACTACACTCAAGTAAATCTAAAGGGCTACTAATACATACCAATCCGTCTAAAAGAGGCTCACAAAGTGTTAAAGGTTGATCGCTAATACATGCATTTAAAAGAATGGTTCCTCCTAATGAAATACCAACTCCATAAAGTGGGATATTGTGTAAGCACGAGTATTGATTAGTCAATAAAGAAGAGATTTCCCTAGCTTTCTTTAATACAGGGATCAAATCACTATTGCACTCTGCCGCATATGTACCATCAACCAATTCTCTACATGGATCTGAACCTCTCAAATTAAGTTTCAGAACAGCAAAATTTGACTCAACCAAAGCACTTGCCATTCGAGTTAAACCTCTTCTGCGAGTAGACCCTCCAAGTCCATGAAGAAGTAAAACCAAGCCTTTAATTTTAGAGCTTATAAGCGGCTTATCCAAATAGGCCACTAAATAGCCACCGCCCGATTTTCTATTTTTAAGTGGAGGGACAGGTATGAGGATTTCTACAGAATTTCTATCTGGTAATTCATCAGAGATAAATGTATCCCGAAGAGTCTGAAGATCAGGTCCAATCCAAGGGAATCTTTCCTTGAAAGGCTTCATATGATAATCATTAAATCCACCTAGCTCAAATTTATCCTCTGCTACCAACGCCAAGCTCCTTTAATTCCAATAAAAGATCTCCTAAAACTTTTTTAGCATCTCCAAAAACCATAGATGTATTTGGCATATCAAAAAGATCATTTTTAATACCTGAATAACCAGCACTCATTCCTCTCTTAATAACAAAGACCGTTCTAGCTTCTTGAACATCTAAGACTGGCATCCCATACAAAGGAGAGGTCTGATCATTCTTAGCTTGCGGATTTACAACATCATTCGCACCAAGTACTAAAACAACATCAGTAGCTGGAAATTCTGGATTAACAACATCCATTTCCTTAAGTTGTTCATAAGGAACATCAGCCTCCGCCAAAAGAACATTCATATGTCCAGGCATTCTTCCTGCCACTGGATGAATTGCATAAGAAACTTCAATCTCAGCATTTTCTAATACTCTGGTTACTTCTCTCAACGTGTGTTGAGCTTGAGCAACAGCAAGTCCATAACCTGGAACAATTACAACTCTTTCCGCAGCCTCAAGGGTAAGTGCGCATTCTTCAGGGCTGCAACTGGTGATATTTGTATACTCGCCACTTCCAGCAGTTAGAGAGGAAGAACTTGCACCAAGAGCACCACCAAAGAGTACAGAAACCAATGATCTATTCATACCATCACACATCACTTGAGTAAGTATTAAGCCAGCAGCTCCAACCATCGCTCCTGCAACTATTAAAAGTTGACTTCCCACTACAAATCCAGCTGCCGCTGCTGCGACTCCTGAATAACTATTTAATAAAGAAATAACTACTGGCATATCAGCCCCACCAATAGGCAAGGAGACACCAATACCCAGCAAAAATGAGGAAATTAAAAGAAGAGCTATTCCATTTTGACCATCTATCAAAATTGAGATCCCTGCAATTAAAGATAAAACAGCGCAGAAGATATTAAACAAATGTCTAATCTTGCTTTGAGTCCAGGAAGGAGTAGATAACCAACCTTGTAATTTGGCCATAGCAACTATTGACCCTGAGAAGGTTATAGCTCCTACGAAAAGAGAAATAACTATTGAGAAACTTTGAACAAAAAGATTCATGCCGTCTCCTGGTCCATCTGAGGATGGGAATAAGGCCACCCCAAGAGCAACTAAAAGAGATGACATGCCTCCACATCCATTAAATAACGCCACAATCTCAGGCATCGCAGTCATCGGAACTTTTTTAGCGGTAATAGTCCCTAAAAGGCCTCCAATTAAAGTCCCGCAAATTATCCATATCCAAGCACTAAAAGAAATACCAATAGTGCCTTGGGAGTTCAGTAAAACTCCAAAGGCTGCAATCAACATTGCAACAGCTGCCAGCCTATTAGCTTCTCTTGCCGATCTAACTTTAGATAGACCTTTTATACCTAAGGCAAGTAATAAAACTGCGACAAGATCAATAGCAAATTTAAAGGAAGCAATAATACTCATTAGTAATAATCCTATTTACGTGTTGACTTACGACTAAACATTGCAAGCATTCTGTCTGTAACAAGAAAGCCGCCAATCACATTAAACAAAGCAAACCCGAGTGAGATTGAACCAATTATTAGTAAAGGGAGATTATCGCCAGACTTGATTATTAAAGTTAATGCGGCAAGCATCGTAATTCCTGAGATTGCATTTGCCCCACTCATTAAAGGAGTATGCAAAGTAGGAGGGACCTTACCGATAAGTTCCAATCCTAAAAGGCTTCCAAGCAAAAGCACCCAAAGTGCTTCACTGAAAAAACTCATGACTTAATTCCTCCATTTTCAAAAACTGCAGATTGAAGTATTACTCCATCCTTACTAATCAAAGAACCCGAAATAAGCTCATCATCGTTATCAATTAAAAACTTACCTTCGCTAAACATTGGTTTAATCAAAGAAAATAAATTTCTTGAATATAAAGCGCTGGCATGATTTGGAATTGAAGAAGGCAAATTCAAGGCACCTATAAGTTTGACTCCATTTCTGTTAACTGTCTCGCCTGGTTTTGTGAATTCACAATTACCTCCGCTCCCAACAGCTAAATCCACCACAACTGAACCTGGACGCATATTGTTCAGCATTTCTTCATCTATCAATCTCGGTGCTTTTTTTCCAGGGACCTGAGCAGTACAAATTGCTACATCAGCTTCGGATAATTGCTTTGATAATTGCTTCCTTTGAGCAATAAGAAATTCATTAGATACTTGCTTTGCATAACCACCAGACTCAGAGGGGGTTTCCTCAATCTTTGGAAGTTCTATAAACCTTGCCCCTAAGGACTCAACCTGTTCTTTTACAGCAGGTCGAATATCACTTACATACACAACAGCACCTAATCGTTTTGCTGTTGCGATAGCTTGCAACCCAGCTACTCCGGCTCCCAATACTACTACTTTTGAAGGTTGAACAGTCCCTGCCGCTGTCATCAGCATAGGGAAGTATCTATCAAGAGCACTAGCAGCTAAAAGTACAGATTTATAGCCAGCAATATTTGCTTGGGAGGACAATGCATCAGAGGACTGAGCTCTACTAATCCGTGGAAGCAACTCTAAAGATATTGCTGAAAGGCTAAAAGATTTTAAAAATTCAGCCAAAATATTATTTCCGTAGGGAGCTAAAAGTCCAACAATTAATGTTCCTGATTTTAAACTTGACAGAAATTTCTCATTTGGAGACTGAACACACAAAACGATATCAATTGATTTTCTAATTTCATTATCTCCTTGTTCTACTAATTGAGCCCCTGCCTCTAAATATGAAGAATCCAAAAAGCCTGCAGATTGTCCTGCACTTTTCTCAAGAAAGACCTTGCAGCCTAATCCTAAAAACTTTTTCACTGTTTCTGGAGTAGCAGCTACGCGTGTTTCTCCTAAAGCAGATTCGGAGGGTATTAGAAAACTGACCAAAATAAAAAGATTTATCTTTCAAAGAGTAGAGGAGGAAAAGATTAGATGAGGAAACATTTGAATACCAGCATTTTTAGTTAAGAAAGGTTTTCCTAAACGTTATTTGTGGCTATGAAGAGTAATAGAAATTGATATAGATCAAAAAAGATGAGCCTCACCGCGATCGAATGTCCTGATGGTGTTTGTCACAGCCATCACGGTGGGCATGCTGTTTCAAGAACAGCGATGCAAAAGAATCTTCAAAGTCATGGCAAAGAATGGTGCGAGAGACTAGCCGAGAGAATTTATGAGATGTCTGTAGATACTTTCTCTCAGACTGTCATGCCAAGTCTTCATGCCTCAGGATGGCAAAGAAAGCATCTTGACTGGGAATTCAAGTTAGCTAATAAGGATTCAGAGCCTGACGAAGCACTTGTCGAAGGAATTATCAATGCAACAGAGAGCTTTTTGAGAAGTAGCGAAGTACACCGTTTATTTATTCAAGAATTAGTTCAAGGAACTTTTGCAGAAGCAAAAGATGACAAATTAACATCTTCAGCAGCTAGAAAGATAATTGAAAATGAATTGATAGTTATGATTGAAGATCGAAAAGAAGAATTAACAAACTCCATAGCAAAAGAACTAGAGAAAGAGGCAAATGGAGATACTGAATTAGCTCGGAATGCTGCTGTAGAAGGTATACATGACGTTGAAAAACTACTAATAAATCATACTGAAGCCCTATAATTTAAGTTACTAAAGATATAAGCTACAGATCATCTGAGCATCAACAATTGACTTCTTAAGGAAATATAAAATCTTAAGGGATAATTTGTTTTTCTAGACAAAACGATAATTTGTACACATAAGCCCACGATTACTCCCTTCTCCATGCCAATGTAAGCGTAATGGGGGTTAATCATGAATTCTTCTTTTAATAGGCGAATAAGTATAGCCAGCTCCTGGGCCGCTAGCAGAATCGCACTTTTTGATAGTGTCGAGAGATATGAAGATAGTTACGCTATAAGTCAAGAATTTTGCGAGTGGATTACTTGTCTTAATACTCATCCAGAAGGATTAGAAGCTTCAATATTGAAAGTACCTAATCTTCATGAGAAATTTTTTAACAAAGAAAGTTTTGATGTAGATGAATTACTTGAACTTTGATTCAGTAAACAATCTAGAGTCATAAAAAGAAAATCCTAAATTACGTATAAATCCATTTTGTTAGATATTTTCTTCTAGGTTGTTTAATAATTACGACTCTAGTCATGGAAGAAAATAATAAAAAATTGAAGACAGAAAATATTGTCATCATAGGTTCTGGTCCTGCCGGCTATACAGCCGCTATATACGCTGCACGTGCAAACCTGCAACCAATATTAGTTACTGGCTTTCAAGAAGGAGGCATTCCTGGAGGTCAATTGATGACAACAACATTTGTTGAAAACTTTCCTGGTTTTCCTAATGGAATAAAGGGGCCAGATCTCATGGATTTAATCAAGGCACAAGCAATTAGATGGGGAACAAATCTTTTAGAAGAAGATGCTCTATCAATTAATTTGTCCCAAAGACCTTTCATTATAAAAACAAATACCCAGTCAATCGAATCACACTCATTAATTATTGCCACTGGAGCAAGTGCAAATCGCCTTGGTCTTCCAAACGAAAAATCCTTTTGGAGCAAAGGTATTAGTGCATGTGCTATTTGTGATGGAGCAACACCTCAATTCAGAGAAGAAGAACTTGCTGTAATTGGAGGCGGAGACTCAGCATGCGAAGAAGCTGAATACCTAACTAAATATGGAAGTCACGTACATTTAATAGTTAGATCAAATACATTAAAAGCCAGTGCTGCAATGGCTGACAGAGTCAAATCAAACTCTAATATCACTATTCATTGGAATACTGAGCTGATTGACGTTTTGGGTGATAATGATTGGCTTCAAAAACTAAAAATCAAAAGAAAAAATACCAACAAAGAAGAAGAGATTTTAGCAAAAGGTCTTTTTTACGCAATTGGGCATACTCCAAATACTTCCCTATTTGCTGAACAATTACACAGAGATTCTAAGGGTTACCTAATAACAAAGCCTGGAAGGCCAGAAACCTCTTTGGAAGGAGTGTTTGCTGCTGGAGATGTTGCTGACTCTGAATGGCAACAAGGAGTCACAGCAGCAGGCAGTGGCTGTAAAGCAGCCCTAGCTGCAGAAAGATGGCTAACTAAAAACAACCTTGCTTCCTTTGTGGAAAGAGAAGTTTTAGAGCCATCAGAGTCTCTAGAAGTAACACCTATAGAAGATAGTAATAAAGAAAATTTCAACGCAAATAAAACATGGCAAAAAGGAAGTTATGCATTGCGCAAGTTATATCATGAGACAGATAAACCTCTTTTTGTTATTTATACCTCAAGCAGTTGTGGTCCCTGTCACATACTTAAACCGCAACTAAAAAGAGTACTTAATGAGTCAGAAGGAAAAGCATTAGGAGTTGAAATTGATATTGAAACAGATCAAGAAATTGCAAAGCAGGCTGGTGTAAATGGAACACCAACTATTCATCTTTTCAAGCAAAAAGTATTAAAAAATCAATGGAAAGGTGTCAAGCAAAGAAGTCAATTCAAAGAAGCTTTAAATAATTTACTTTTTAAAGACTAAAACTTTTACCTTCTTCTAGGTCCACCGGGTCTATTACCTCCTTGCCTTCCTCCTCCTGCTCCAGCATTTCTTTCTCTATATGTAATTCGCCCTCTAGTTAAATCATATGGACTAATTTCCACAAGAACTTTGTCTCCTGCAAGTAACTTTATTCGGAATTTAGTTAATTTTCCTGCCGCTCTGCACAAACATTGATGTCCAGCTGGTTGCTCAAGCGTTACAAGATAAAATCCATTGCCTTGTTCTTTTTCTATAACGCCAGAGGTTTCAATCATGTGTTTTTCTATCAACTAATAGTTAAACATAATTGTATTCTAAAAAGCCTTTGATTACTTAAAAAATAGATTGATCAACTAAAAACGTCTTGCAATTCTCTTACAGTCTGAAATTGCCCATAATAATAATTTGCAGATGCTCTTAAATCAGTATCTGAAAGGCCGTCAAAGGCCTCGAATCCAATACTTTTCCATAATTCATTACCACAAAGCTTATCTAGCTCTTTAGATGCCTCTTTCGAAAGATTTTCTAATCTTCTATTAAGATTTTTAATTTGACTGACAGACATCTCAAAACAAGCGATTTCACTAATAGTACATACCAACTATAGTTCTGCAATACTTTTATATTGGGAATTTCTTTTTCTCTTCGAGGTCAAGATCTACTCCAATCTCTTTAAGCCTTTTCAATATTGCCCCATAATATTCCTTGATATACCCCTCCATTGTAGTCATATCAGCTTGGTCAATTCCAAAAGCTGTATAAGTTTCTCCCATCTGAGCATCAAGTTTTCCGCCACCTCCGCTTACTTCTGAAAAAGAAAGCCTTTCTGCAACATTTAAACTAGGTTCAAAAAATGAGACGAGAGATTGAGCAAAAGATATAATTGATGGAGAAACTTTTAAAACCTTCGCCCTTTTCTCACTATATTTTTCACATAGACTTATTAGTTCTTTTGCGCTCCAAGCCTTGGGTCCCACAATAGGGAAACTTTTTTTAATTGTTTGCTGTCTATTTAAAGCATTGACTGCAAATCTAGCTATATCTTGTGTATTCATATAAGCAATTTCAGTAGGATTCCCACTAACCCAAACAGCTTCTTTATTTAAAATCGGAATAGCAAATTGACCTATTACCCCTTGCATAAAAGCAACTCCTTGCAAAATGGTGTAATCCAATGAAGAGCTTTCTAATAACTTCTCAGTACAATATTTTATATCCATTAATGGGACGTTTCTATATTTTTCAGCAGCCAACAATGATAAAAATACAACTCTTTTCACATTTTTTTCTTCGCAAGCGTTGTAAAGATTTAATTTGCCATCCCAATCAGTTTCATAAACACTTAATGGATCGTCAGGCCTACTTGTAGCTGCATCTATAACTGCATCAATTCCATCTAAAGCATATTCAATATCGCTTTTATTTAGCAAATCTCCACGAGTTAATTCGCAGCCCCACTCTTGAAGAAAAGAAGCACTACGAGGTTTCCTCACCATGCAACGCACTTTGTGCCCTGCATCTAAGGCGTTTTTGGCTATTTGGCGACCAAGGGTCCCGGTGCCACCAACAACCAGAACTTGCATAGTTAAATTCATTACAAGAATCGAGCCTAAATGGGAAGGCTAAAGATTGTGGAAATCAATCACCCTGGAGTTTTAACAAAAGTACACCGCCTAAAAGTCCAACGGGAATGAGAACCCAAAAGACTGCAGCGATTCCAAAGATTTCAGAGGCCATGCTTCTTAAGTTAACTCATTAACTATTAAAACCTAAAACACCTTAAATTTGAACAAAAGCAAATCCTAAAAATAATTTTAGAAATAAGCTATAAGTAAATATCAACAAAATTAGCTTAAAGAGAAAACTGGAGGTCCCATTGGATGAAGCTCAATTAAAAAAAGAAATTGGAACAATGCAATTAGATCCCTCTGAATGGGGAGAATCGCGTAATTGGTATTACAGAGATCTTAATGTTCATTTCAGATCAATAGGAAATGAATCGAAAACGCCTTTGCTTTTAATACATGGTTTTGGAGCCAGCAGTGATCACTGGCGAAACAACGCAGAGCTATTTGCTTCAGAAGGCTTTCGCGTCTATGGAATTGACTTAATAGGTTTCGGGAGATCGGAACAGCCCAATAAAAGCAAACTAAAATACTTAGACAATCAATTATGGGCAGAGCAAATAGCTTCCTTCTTAGATGAAGTAGTTGATATAAAGAAAAATGGAAAAGCAGTTTTAATTGGGAATTCTTTGGGTGCTTTAACTGCAATAACAACACTTTCTCTTAGACCTGATGCAATCAAAGCAGTTGTTGCTGCGCCACTTCCTGAACCAATATTACTAAATCCATTTGAACCATTAATCCCAGTTTGGTTTAAAAAAGTTACTAAATTCATAATAGAAATCATCTTTAGTTTATTTCCACTTAAAGCCTTAATAAATTTGATCTCAAGAACAAAATTAATTACTTACGCACTCCAAAGCGCTTATCACCGATCAATAAAAAAAGATAATTCCTTAAAGAGGATAGTTACTTTCCCTGCTAGAAGACCCAATGCTCCCAAAGCTCTAAGGGCTATGTGTCTAGGCATGAGCAAAAGATCAAAGAAGATAAAAGGTCCCACTCTTCTTTTGAAAATAAAAAATCTGACCAATCGGCCCCCAATTCTATTAATTTGGGGGGAAAAAGATAAATTGATACCCTTATTTTTAGCAAAAAAACTAGTAAAGCTTCATCCTTGGCTTAAATTATCAGTTATTAACGATTCAGGACACTGTCCACACGATGAATCACCAAAGCATTTCAACCAAATCGTACTGAAATGGCTTGATATTAATTTAAAATCTTCCAAGAAACCCATATGAAGCACACACTTTCAGTATTAGTTGAAGATGAATCTGGGGCATTGAGCAGAATCGCAGGACTCTTTGCCAGACGAGGCTTCAATATAGATAGCTTGGCAGTTGGACCTGCTGAGGCAAAAGGAATATCGAGATTAACAATGGTTGTTGAAGGAGACCATCTAACACTTCAACAAATGACAAAACAATTAAACAAATTAATTAATGTTTTGGAGGTTTTAGATCTGACAACTTTGCCTGCTGTTGAAAGAGAGTTAATGCTTCTTAAAGTTGCCGCATCATCAAATAATAGAGGAAAGATTTTAGATCTTGTTCAAGTTTTCAGGGCAAAAGTTGTAGATGTCTCAGATGAGGCTCTTACACTTGAAGTAGTTGGGGATCCTGGGAAACTTGTTGCTTTAGAAAATTTACTTAAACAATACGGAATATTAGAAATTGCAAGAACAGGAAAAGTTGCTCTTAAGAGAGCCTCGGGAGTAAATACTGAAATGTTAAAAGCGATAAAATAAATTATTGCTAATAATTCATAATCTTATAGCTTCAATTATAAAATCTTCTTCTTGAATCAAATCAATTACATTCATACCGCTTGATACTTTTCCAAAAACAGCATATCTACCATCAAGCTCAGGCAAGGATTTCAATGAAATGTAAAATTGTGAATTAGCGGAATTCAGTCCTTTTGATCTAGCCATTGATAAAGAACCTCTATTGTGTCTAAGCTCAATCTTTAATATTTTACTAGCTTCGTTTATTACTTTTCCATAAATCGGGAATTGATCAGATTTTAATTTTATCTCTAGCGGAATATACCTTATTTTACTTATATTCTTATCTTTAGATTCATTATGGGTATTTATTTTACTATTACCAACTCTTATAACTAATGGAACAGGTTCCCTGATTACCATATTGAAATTCGTATTATTATATTTTCCTTTTTCAACTAAGTCTATGAAATTACCAACAGTTAAAGGTGCCATCTTTCCATAAAGTTCTAATTTAATCTTGCCTTGATTAGTTACTAATAAGACATTCTCAGTGTTAGCTAAACAAGGTAATCTGGTATTAGAACATAAATCAATACTCTCTTTTTTTTCAAGACTTCGACACCCCATTAAAAAAATTATATTTATAAAAATAAATAATCTAATAGGATTCATAGATTATAAAATTAAAGACAAATTTTTGAATATCCGATCAATTTTTGATTTCAAAGTCCTTCAAGGTTTACTTCTAGAAATCGTGCAATTTCAGCACCTTCGCTTTCCAATTCCAACAATGGCTGCGGAGAACCCACTCTAGAAATCGGCAAGTCTTTTCTACCTTTAATTCTTAAAGAAATTCTTCTTCTCGGATTAAAACCTTCTCTAACTTCAAGTTTAACCGCTTTAATTTGGTCAATAGGAATTTCTATCTCAATATCTTTAAAAAACCCTTTTCTAGTCAAAAACAAAAGACCTTTATTTTTATCAAATCTATTTATCCCAGAACCATAATCAATACTTATTAATCTCCAAAAATATATCGCGAGTAAAAATGCTGTTATTCCATAAAGTCCCATCACCAATCCCTGAGGAATAAAGATCAAAGTAGAAGGTTTGCCCAATGGTAAAAAATCTTTGCCAAAATAACTTGATAGTGAAGCCAATAAAAATCCAAAACCCCCAATACTTAACATTGAAGCAACTAAATAGTTGGAAATCTTACGTGAACCTTTAATTCTCTGATCAAGAACTAAATCTGTTGATTCATTTTCTGATTGACTAAACGGGGATTCAGTAGACATGAGATCTAAGTACTGGTAACCATTCTCTTACAAAACACGAAAAAAACATGCTTTTTTATAATTCATTTATAGCTCTAAAAAAGCAAAAGTTTCATCTCAGTTCAATACAAGGGATGTCATCAGGTTAAAGATTTACCCAAAAAACCCTACATCGTTGTTAAAGTCTCAGACGTATAAAAAGCTCAGCAACGCTCCTCCCATGACGATCGCTGTTGGAAGCGCAACAGAACGAGGCTGGTTTGACGCCCTCGATGACTGGTTAAAGCGCGACCGATTCGTATTTGTTGGTTGGTCTGGTCTCCTTCTTTTCCCTACTGCTTTTCTTGCTATAGGTGGATGGTTTACTGGTACAACCTTCGTTTCCTCCTGGTACACCCATGGTGTAGCCAGTTCTTACCTTGAGGGATGCAACTTCCTCACTGCTGCTGTAAGTACCCCTGGCGATGCCATGGGTCATAGTCTCCTTTTCTTATGGGGACCTGAGGCTCAGGGTGATTTAACACGCTGGTTCCAACTTGGTGGCCTTTGGAATTTCGTTGCTCTTCATGGTGCATTTAGTCTTATTGGCTTCATGCTTCGTCAGTTCGAAATTGCAAGACTAGTTGGCATCCGTCCATACAATGCCCTTGCATTTTCAGCTGTAATTGCAGTATTTACTGCTTGCTTCCTTATCTATCCATTAGGACAGCACAGTTGGTTTTTTGCTCCTTCTTTTGGAGTGGCGGCAATATTCCGCTTCATACTCTTTATCCAAGGGTTCCATAATATTACTCTCAATCCATTTCATATGATGGGAGTTGCAGGGATTCTTGGAGGTGCTCTTCTTTGCGCTATTCATGGTGCAACTGTTCAGAACACCCTTTATGAAGACTCAAGTATTTACTCTGAAGGAAACAAACAGAGTACAACTTTCAGAGGTTTCGACCCTGTACAAGAAGAAGAAACTTACTCATTTATTACAGCAAACCGTTTCTGGAGTCAGATTTTCGGGATTGCTTTTTCAAATAAGCGTTTCCTTCACTTCTTGATGCTCTTTGTACCAGTAACTGGTATGTGGGCCGCATCAATTGGGATCGTTGGATTAGCTCTTAACTTACGTGCTTACGATTTTGTAAGCCAAGAAATTAGGGCTGCTGAAGATCCTGAGTTCGAAACTTTCTACACCAAAAATATCCTTCTTAATGAAGGAATGCGTGCATGGATGTCTTCTGTAGACCAACCACACGAAAACTTTGTATTCCCTGAGGAGGTACTCCCACGTGGAAACGCCCTTTAATAAATTACTTAATCAGCCTAATCAGAGTATTGATGAAACTGGCTATGCCTGGTATGTAGGCAATGCACGTCTTATTAATCTCTCAGGTCGCCTTTTAGGCGCACATATTGCTCATGCAGGACTAATGGTCTTCTGGGCTGGAGCAATGATGCTCTATGAGGTTAGCCACTTCACCATGGACAAACCCATGTGGGAGCAAGGTTTAATTTGCATGCCACACGTAGCAATGTTTGGTTATGGAATTGGACCTGGTGGCGAAGTCACTGATATATGGCCATTTTTCATTATTGGTGTAATTCACCTTGTTGCTTCTGGAATCCTTGGCTTTGGTGGTGTATTCCATTCATTGGCAGGACCAGAAAAACTAGAAGAAGAATTCCCATTTTTCTCTACTGATTGGAGAGACAAAAACCAAATGACCACCATCCTTGGAAGACATTTATGTGTCCTTGGACTTGGTTCACTCCTCTTTTCAGTCAATTGGGTATTCCTTGGAGGGGCATATGACACTTGGGCCCCTGGTGGAGGTGAAGTTCACCTGATCAATCCAACTCTTGATCCAAGAATTATTTTTGGATATCTATTGTCAACCCCTTGGGGCGGAGGTGGTTCGCTTGTAGGAGTTAACTCAATGGAGGATATTGTCGGAGGTCACGTCTATCTGGCAGTTCTCGAATTAGTTGGTGGTCATTTCCATATGCAAACAAAGCCATTTGGCTGGGCTCGTAGAGCTTTTGTTTGGAATGGTGAAGGTCTTCTAAGTTATGCACTTGGTGGAATCTGTGTTGCAAGTTTCTATGCTTCTTACTTCGTTTGGTTCAACAACACTGCCTACCCTTCGGAATTTTATGGTCCAACCAATGCAGAAGCATCACAGGCTCAAAGTTTCACTTTCTTAGTCCGTGACCAACGTATTGGTGCAAATGTTGGATCAACTATGGGTCCAACTGGTTTAGGTAAGTACCTTATGCGTTCACCTACAGGTGAAATCATTTTCGGTGGAGAGACTATGCGTTTCTGGGACTTCCGTGGTCCATGGCTTGAACCTTTAAGAGGTCCAAATGGCCTAAGCCTTGACAAGATTCAGAATGATATTCAGCCTTGGCAAGTTCGTCGAGCAGCTGAATATATGACTCATGCTCCTAATGCTTCAATCAACTCTGTTGGTGGAATTATTACAGAGCCTAATGCTGTTAACTTTGTTAACTTGCGCCAATGGCTTTCAAGTGCCCATTTCTTCCTTGGATGGTTTACTTTTGTAGGACATCTATGGCATGCAGGAAGAGCTCGTGCAGCAGCTGCAGGTTTTGAGAAAGGTATTGATCGTAAGACAGAACCT
>QBWF01000008.1 GCA_003283665.1 Prochlorococcus sp. AG-315-I14
TTGCAACTCTTCAGTATTCTTAAATAATGATAGTTTTGAACTTGCTATGAAGAATCTATATGAACCATTACTGGAAATATTAAAAAAGGTATAAATCTATAATGAAAAATACAAATGGAGAATGGTATATAATCTCTCAACTTATCATTATAATTCTACATATTTTAAAAGGATGGCCGCAAAATATAAGCATAAACTATGAAATACTTAAGTGCATACAGATAATTGGAATAATAATATCTAGCAAAGGAATTATTCATATAATCAAAGCTTTTGATAGCCTGGGGCATAACCTATCAATGCTTCCTATACCGGTTGAGAATTCAACTTTGATTACAAGTAACTCATATAAAACTTGTCGACACCCTATATACAAGGGGCTAGTAAATATATCATTAGGTATATCTATTTACAAACTTAGTCTATTGCATTTAGTACTATTAATGATATTATCATATATTCTAAAACTAAAGGCAATAGTAGAAGAAAAAAAACTAATAGTATTGCATTCTTCATATAAAAAATATATTAAAACAACTCCAGCTATAATTCGATATATCCCATATTTAGATTGGAGGTCTTAAGGATGTCAGGCGTAGGAATTATCGAGAAGAAATTAATAACTAAGTTTGAGATCAATAAAACAAATAACACCTGAAGACACAAGAATATGAAACAAAGTAATCAAGTGTCATATGTATTTGAGCCTAATCAATACCCATTAGATAATGGAAAAAGACTAATAGAAGCAAGCGCAGGAACTGGAAAAACATTCTCATTAGCACATCTCGTATTAAGGCTAATCACTGAAAAGAAATATTTAATCAATGAAATCCTAGTCGTAAGTTTTACAGAAGCAACATCATCAGAAATAAAATCCAAGATTATTGAGAGATTAGCCTTAGCTTTGGAATTATTAGAATCTGACCATGAGGAAAGTTTAGATGGTGAAATTGATGATGTCCTGAAAGATTGGATTTCCCTAAATTTGAAGGCCAACGAAAATAGAATATTAATTGTATCTTTAATACTAGAGGCGCTAGAAAGAATAGATACAGCAGACATAACAACCATTCATGGGTTTTGTAGTAAAACAATTAGAAGAGAAGCAATAGATAATGGATCTAAACTCAATCCTAAAATAGAAAAAGACTCATATTCATTAATCCAAGAGATAGTTGAAGAATATTGGAAAGAGGAAATATTAGGAATAGAATCTCATGATTTAAAAGGCATATTAAAATCCAACTTTAATATAGAAAACCTTTCTAAAGCATTAAATATCATAGAAAATGATTCAAATAACTATTATCAAAATACATTTAAGCATCTTGACTCTTCTCAGATACTTTCAAATCAATTTGATCAGCATCTAGAATCATTATGGTTAGAATTCGTTAAACTATGGGAAATAGAAGGAAAAGAGTTAGAAGAGAACTTTAAACAATTTGCCATAGAACTGAAATCAATCGGAATATCTGATACGAAACCATATAGTGCTAGGCCAAGAAAAGATAGATACATGATATTAAATAATTGGGTAGCAAAATATAAAAACACAAAAACACAAAAAAAAAAAAAACAAAAAAAAAAAACACAAAAAGACCTTCGTATAATGAAATCCAAACTCAAAGTCTATTTCATAAATATTTCCATCCCAAAAACCTAAATAATTTAATAAATAGATATGAATTAGATAATAAAATCTCGAGAAATAGTAAACTACTTAGTAAAATAGGTGAGTTAATCGATAGTCCTAAAGATTTTGTTTGGGAACATGCATTAACATGGATAAATAAGGAAATAGAAATAAGAAAACACAAAAAAGGTATTATAATCTATTCAGACTTATTGAAATCTTTAGATCCAAAAAGACTACTATTAGATAAAAATTCAAAGAAAGTTAGAAAAGGTAAGGTTATTTTTAATAACTTAAGGAATCGATATAAGGTTGCATTGATAGATGAGTTCCAAGACACAGACCCAGTTCAATTGAGATTACTTAATGAAGTGTTTGGCAACAACAGAGATCATCTATTGCTTATGATAGGAGATCCTAAACAAGCAATTTATAGCTTCAGAGGAGGAGATTTAAAAACATATATGAAAGCAAGAGAAAAGGCAGATCGAATAGATTACATGACAAAAAATTACCGGACAACTAAATCATTAATATTAATACTCAATAAATTATTCTCAGAAGGGCTTATTCGATCAGAATTAACGGCTCAAGAAATGCTACCTTGCTCTAAAGAAAGAGAATTAATTCTAAATGGTATTGAAAGCCCACTTCAAGTTTTAAATCTAGTTGATAACTATCATGACCAGGATATAAGTCCCGAGAATATAGATTCTAAAAGTAAAGTAGAAGAAAAGATTCCTCAAGTTTTATCATCATATTTATTGGAATTATTAAACAATAATACTCA
This sequence comes from Prochlorococcus sp. AG-315-I14, assembly GCA_003283665.1. The sequence goes on from QBWF01000008.1 coordinate 2,430, forward strand.
GAATTTAATACCATCTGATATTTGCATACTTGTAAATAGGCATGACCAGGCAAAAAGTATCAGCAGTTATCTTTCTAAAGTAAAGATACCATCAAAGTTGATCAATAATTCGAATATTTTTGCAGGGGAAGGAGCACAACTTCTACAAGTTTTTATAAATTGCATAGCTACACCGAATGATCAACAAAAAGTTTCATTGCTCGCTTGTTCTGAGCTATTACAATGGGACAAAAAGAAACTTATTAGTGCAAAAACGAATGGAGATTTTGACTCATTATCTCTAAAACTTAATGACTTATCAAAAATACTGCCAGGTATTGGTCTAACAGGTTGTCTGGCAAAGCTGCTTCAAGGGGAATTAATTGCAGACATCTCTCAAAGAGGGAGTTTATTAAGTGATTTACATCAGATAGCTCAATTAGTCGATGAACAAATATATCTTCAAAAATTCAATGCAATCAGGGCATCACGATGGCTTAATAGACAACGTATGAAGCCTTGTGAGCCAATCCCAGAGGAATATCAACCAAATAGTGATGTTGCTGATAGTTCAGTCAATATAATAACGATACACAAAAGTAAAGGGCTACAATTTAAAGTTGTAATATGCCCATATTTATGGCAAAAGCCACCAGAGAATAAAGGACTATTATGGAAACTAAATGAATCTCTTTTTATATCTAGAAGATATCAATGGGATAAAGACTTTCATAACTATGCAAAACTAGTTAAGCAACAATCTTTTCAAGAGGCAGAAAGGCTAGCTTATGTCGCCATGACAAGGGCCAAGAATCAATTAATTGTCATCTGGGCAAAAGCAAAGGATCAAGAAGGAAATCCCCTCTCAGGATTCTTATTTGGACCAGAAGCAATAAATCTAAGAATCAAAGATCATTCCCGTGAAGTAATGGAACAATGGATAAATACTAGTCAATTAAATATTGATATCAAAGATATAAAATCCACTAAAGTAAAGGGGGCATGGCGTAAGCCTAAGAATAATCTCAAACTATCACTAGGATTAATACCAAAACATAAATTAGATACTAACTGGGGAAGGTATAGTTATTCTTCATGGGCAACTAAACTAAGACAAAAGCCTATCAAATCATTTCATCCTGAAGAATCTAATGAAGACCTCTCATTTAAAGATCAAATAAAGGAAATATTTTCTCATAATCAGACAATGCAGAAAAAAGATTCTATAAATTCACAACCAAATGAAACCTTATGGCCTAAAGACAATCCAATCGCTGATTTCCCTCGGGGAGCAATAGCAGGTAGTTGTCTTCATAAAATACTTGAGCAGATAGAATTTGATAAGCTTGAGAATAAAGAACAAATTTCAAAATTAATTCGAGATCAGCTAAGAAAATCGAATATAAATGATTCTTTCAATAACTCCATATATAATTTACTCCAGAGAATTGCTAATCTTCCATTAGGTTGTTTTTTAGGGAAGTCTAATCTAAAAGATATAAGTAAAAACTATATAATAAAAGAACTTAATTTTGATATTCCAATTTGTCATAATAAAAAGCCAATAAATACTTTAGATATATCTTCTATATTTTATCAAAACAAAAATAATAAATTCGGAATTGAATATTCAAGAAAACTTGAGGAACTCAATATTAGTAGTAGTGGTTTTCTAACGGGCTCTATAGATCTAGTTTTCTCAGATAATGCAAATAATGAAAATGCAAAATGGTGGGTTCTTGATTGGAAAAGTAATTGGCTTGGAAATAACTATTCAAAAGAAATTATTTTTGATTGTGGGCCATCAAAGTATAATGAGTGTTCTATGGATAAAGAAATGTATACTCACCATTATCCACTGCAAGCTCATATATATCTTTTAGCATTACATAGATTTTTAAATTGGAGACTTCCAAATTATTCACCTCAGAAACATCTTGGTGGGTATATTTATGTATTTCTAAGGGGTATCCCAGATAAGAAAGATATAATTAAAAGAAATTATCCTGATCAAATACCAGGTTTGATTATAGAGAAGGCTCCATTGGAGAGAGTAAAAAAACTAGATTCAATCTTAAGGTGACATTAAAATGATAAAACAATTACAACAATCATTAACTACGAATATCAATCATTCTCTATTAAGTACTCTATCTAAATACTTTCCTCCCAAACAATTCCACGAATCTTTAATAGATATTATAAATGTACTTATGGGTGGTTTAGCAAGAGGTGATATTTATATAAATATGAAGAATCTACCGACTAATGTTGAACTAAAATATGAAGGATGGCCTATTGTTCACAAAAAAGCATTAATAGCCACTGGATGGACGGCTGGAGAAAAATCCCCCATAGTTTTAAATGGCGATGTAATTAGTTGGCGTCGAACACATAACGAAATGGAATCGGTTATTCAAGAAATTCTTTCAAGAAACGTGCCTCTAAAAACATCTATCAAGAACAAAGATATTCCTAATAATATTGACTTTCCAAAACGTCTCAATCAAGAACAAAAAAAAGCTATAAGCCTAATCGAAGAGCAAAGAATTATTTTGCTAAGTGGGGGGCCAGGGACAGGTAAAACCAATACAATTCTTCAAATGCTCATTCGCGCACTCATGCTAAATCCAAAACTTAAAGTTGCGATGGCTGCTCCTACAGGGAAAGCGACCCGGAGACTTAAAGATACGATTCAAGCTGGTATCAAAGAATTAAAAACGTCGCGAAGTAATAATCTTTCCAAAATACCTTGTCAGACATTACATAAATGGCTTGAATCTACTCCTAATGGATATCGTAGGAATGCAAGACGGCTACTAAATATCGACCTCTTTGTTATAGATGAAATGTCAATGGTAGATATGAGTATTACTAATGCATTTCTGAATGCTTTGCCACAGAGCAGTCAAATTATTCTAGTTGGAGATCCAGATCAACTATCCCCAATTGGGAGTGGTGCAATATGGCAAATCTTACAAGATAAGCAGATGAAAAAAAAGTTTAAATCTAACGCCGTTAACCTAATAAGATCATACCGAAATAAAGGAGACATTGCCTTATTAGGAAATATCTTAAAGAAAGAAGGGTTAGATCCTTTCTGGGAAAAAATATCAAAAATATCAAATACATCAAATGTCAGAAAGCAAAGCTCATCTTCGGTTGACATCCCAGAGTCATTAATTAGTACTCTTATAAAACACAAATCAAGACTCAAAAGCCTTACTGATATTGCAGTTAATTCTATTCCAAATGAGGCATGGGTTTCAAGTATGTTTGAGATTATACCTTCGCCAGAGGTGATTAAACTGTTTACTTTATTGGGAAATCTACTAGTACTTTGTCCACAAAAGTATGGTCATTGGGGAACGAATAAGATCAATGAATCCCTATTAGGTAATATCACAAGTAACGGAATATCAAGTTGGGAACAATCTACACCTGTTATATGTGGAATGAATCAAGCTGAGTTAGGATTAGCAAATGGAGATGTAGGTATAGTAATTGGAGAAGGTCTAAAACGACGTCTATTATTCAATATACTTTCTGAAGATCAAAAACTTGTTACTCGTCTAATACACCCTTCAAGGGTTAATGTTTTAGATCCTGCTTATGCAATGACAATTCATAAGTCACAAGGAAGTGAAGCTGATCAAGTTATTTTATTATGGACAGAACCTATTAATAAATTAAAAAGTTCCCAAAATATAAAACTTCACTCTCACGAATATGAAAAGAGATTGATTTATACAGCGATAACTCGTGCAAAAAAACAATTAACCGTAATTACTGATAAAAACAACGACTTTGAACATGGAATCAACTAATTTCTGAAAAGGATTTTCCGGGATGATAAATTATATACATACAACCTTTAACAAGGCGCGTCAGCAAAGCACGGTTATATACCGATCGGAAGTTGTCTGCCTTATTTGAAGGACAAAAAGGCAACCACAAATTAGATGACAAAGACTTCTTCACATGAGGATCTCTCATGTTCAATGGATCAGGCCCCACTTGAACAATCTACAGAAAATTTACTGGACGAGACTGACCAACAACCAAATAATCCCTTCTCAGACTTTGATTTAAGTAAAGAGCTAATTCAAACACTAGAAAAGAAAGGTTACACATCACCAACCCCTATTCAAAAAGCTGCCATACCAGAATTACTCCTTGGAAGAGATTTAGTTGGGCAAGCTCAAACTGGAACAGGTAAAACTGCAGCCTTTGCTTTACCTCTCCTTGAGAGGCTTAAGGAAAATGTTGCGCATCCCCAAGTACTAGTTCTTGCTCCAACTCGTGAATTAGCGATGCAGGTTGCCGAAGCATTTCGTTCTTATGCAGCAGGGCATCCACATCTAAAAGTACTCGCAATTTATGGAGGGTCTGATTTCAGGAATCAAATCAACACTCTCAGAAGAGGTGTCGATGTAGTTGTAGGAACTCCTGGCCGCGTGATGGATCACATGAGACAAGGAACTCTAAACACAACTAAATTAGGTTGTTTAGTCCTTGATGAGGCTGATGAAATGCTGAGAATGGGCTTTATTGATGATGTTGAATGGATACTTGAGAAGCTACCAGATGAGAGACAACTAGTTTTATTTTCGGCAACAATGCCATCTGAGATAAGAAGGTTATCAAAGAAATATCTAAATAGTCCTGCTGAGATAACAATTAAGGCAACTGAAGTAAAAGAAAGATTAATCAGGCAGAGGTATATAACCGTTCAAAATTCATATAAAGTCGATGCTCTCCAGAGAGTCTTAGAAGCTGTATCTGAGGAGGGAGTAATTATTTTTGCAAGAACTAAAGCTATTACAATAGTAGTGGCGGAGAGATTGGAGGCTTTTGGATATAACGTAGCTATTTTGAATGGAGACATCCCACAAAACCAACGGGAGAGAACAGTTGAAAGATTAAGACAGGGGTCTGTAAATATTTTGGTAGCTACTGATGTTGCAGCCAGGGGGCTTGATGTAGATCGAATAGGTCTAGTAATTAACTATGACATGCCTTTTGATCGTGAAGCATATGTACATCGAATCGGACGAACAGGTAGAGCCGGCAGGAATGGGGAAGCCATCCTTTTCGCTAATCCAAGAGAAAGATCATTTTTAAGTAATCTTGAACGAGCAGTGGGGCAATCCATAGAAAAGATGGAAATACCTGATAATGAAGTCATAAATAATAATAGAATTAAGAAGCTTCAAGAAAAACTAATTCAATCGGCCTCAATAGAGAGAGATGACAAAGATGAAACAAGTATTTTAGAAAAATTAATTGAAAATGTTGAAAAAGAATTAGATATTGACCCAAGACAAATAACTCTTGCAGCATTAAATCTCGCTATTGGCACTTCTTCACTTCTTGAAAAAGGAAATGAAGACTGGATCAGACAATCTGCTCAAAGAAGTATAAGAAATGACCGTAGAGATAGAAATTCCAACCAACGTAGGAAAGGTGAATACGACAACAATCGTCAAGATGATGACATGGATAGATTCAGGGTGGAAGTTGGACACAGAGACAGAGTTAAACCTGGAAATTTAGTTGGAGCGATCGCAAATGAGACAGGTCTAAAAGGAAGAATGATTGGTCGAATAAGAATTTTCGAAGATTATAGTCTTGTTGATCTACCAAAAAAAATGCCGGAACAGGTCTTTAACGCCCTAAAGAAAGTAAAGGTTATGAATAGAGAACTACAAATAAATAGGAATAATTAATCAATAATTTCATGATATGGAAATTGTCGAACTTTGTTCTATCTCTTTTTTTGATTTTAGTAATAGGTAATTGTTTGGAATCTAAGGCTGCTAAAAATAATATCAAGAAAAACCTTCTAACTAGATTCTGTTTAGCAACATTGAAATCAAAACTCGACAAAAAAGAATTTAAAAAAATAGCTAATTTTACATGTGCTTGTTTTTACAGAAAATTCAGTTCTGGATCTTCCATCCGCGAATCTAAATTATTTTGCAAAAGAAAAACCCTTGAGGAATTTAATCTCTAATTAAAATCAAAAAATAAATATCTACTATGCATAAGAAATCCCCCCCATCAGAAAAAGCACTGAATAGACTCTTGAAAAATCTTAAGAGTCAAAAGCGTCTAATTTATACTGCCATTACTTGTTCAATATTAAATAAACTTTTTGATCTGGCTCCACCAGTTTTAATAGGTATTTCAGTAGATGTTGTTGTAAGACAAGAAAGTTCTTGGCTTGGATCTATTGGTTTCAAAACAGTTCCAGATCAACTTATTGCTCTTGCCTTTATATCTTTTTTGATCTGGACTGCTGAATCATTCTTTGAATATTTATATGGAATATTGTGGAGAAATTTAGCCCAAAAGACACAGCACTTCTTAAGAATCAAAGCATATGATCATCTGCAAAAATTAGAAATGACATTCTTTGAGTCAGACAATACAGGAAGACTAATGGCTGTATTAAATGATGATATCAATCAACTAGAAAGGTTCCTAGACGAAGGCGCCAATAAAATTATTCAGTTATTAATTACTGTTTTCATTGTAGGAGGTGCAATGCTTTTTTTAGCTCCAAGTGTTGCCTTGTTAGCTTTCCTGCCTATTCCATTAATACTTTGGGGTTCCATTAGATTTCAGGAAAATTTAGCCCCTCGTTACCGTGAAGTCAGACAAAAAGCAGGAGATCTCGCAGCAAGACTAAATAATAATCTCAGTGGAATGCTTACCATTAAAAGTTTCGCAACAGAAGAATGGGAGCTTGAAAGGTTAAAGATTGATAGTAATTCCTATCAAAATAGTAATAGAAAAGCAATTAAACTTTCAGCTGCTTTTATACCCCTAATACGTTTTGCGATTCTATTTGCATTTTTAGCAATATTGATATCCGGAGGGCTACAAACATGGAAAGGATATATACCTGTTGGAACTTATAGTTTTCTAGTCTTTATAACTCAAAGGCTTCTTTGGCCACTTACAACTTTAGGTCATATTCTTGATGATTACCAAAGATCAATGGCATCTACGAATAGAGTCTTAGACCTTATAGATACGCCTATTAGAATTAAAACTGGTAAAGTAAAACTTGATCCCAGTCAAATAGAAGGCAATATAACTTTTAAAAATATTAATTTTGCCTATGAAGATCGTCCTCCGATATTAGAGAACTTCAGTTTAAGCATTAAAGCAGGTAAAAAGATTGGCATAGTAGGGACAACAGGTTCAGGGAAAAGTACTTTAGTAAAACTTCTATTAAGGTTATACGAGATAAATAAAGGGATAATAGAAATCGATGAAAACTCTATCGACTCTCTAGATTTAAATAGCTTACGTCGTTGTATTGCATTAGTAAGTCAAGAAACCTACTTATTCCATGGCACAATTGAAGAAAATATTGCCTATGGCTCAGGTAACATTGATAAGAACAAAGTAATAAATGCTGCGGAGATAGCAGAAGCAACTGAATTCATAAGTCAATTACCTCAAGGATTACAAACTATCGTAGGAGAGCGAGGACAAAAGTTATCTGGAGGACAGAGACAACGAGTAGCGATTGCAAGAGCAATATTAAAGAATTCTCCAATATTAATACTAGATGAAGCGACTGCATCTGTAGACAATGAAACAGAGGCCGCCATTCAAAGATCCCTAAAGAAAATAACTAAAAATTGTACAACTATTGTTATAGCTCATAGACTTAGCACAGTAAGGGATGCTGATGAAATATTAGTTTTAGAGAAAGGAAAAATAATAGAAAGAGGAACACATTCTACACTATTAAAAAATAAAGGTTTCTATTATTATCTCTGGAAAATTCAAGCAGGAGTGAACATCAATAGCTGATTCAGATAAAGAATGTGAAAGAACTTAAAACTCTTTTATAGATATCTTGCATTTTAGTCCAACGTTGCTCACTTGAACTGGCTGCCAAAGTATATAAATAACCTCTATCTATTACGACTGTTGCTATTTCATGCCTACTATTATCTTCCAAATTCACACTATATTCAAGATCAAAAAATTTATGTCCACTCATCTCTCTTTCTTGTGCCTCAATTAATTTAATAGAAGCTTTATTATCATTATTGCCGAATAATCTTTCTCCAACAGCATTTGCTCCACCTAAATCATCTAAATCAACTTCATTTTCTATTTTAGAAATTACAAGACTGAGCGTTTCATCTGAATTAATTAAGTCATGAAAAAGCACCTCTGGCCCGCTCTTCACAGCCACTCTTGTCCATCCTGTAGGAAAAAGAAACCCATATCCTCCATCTTGGCTCTTGAAGGGCTCCAAACCTGACGCAACACCAGTTGAGCAAGCCCCAAGCATAAGGACAAGAGCTAATGCTAAAAAAGATTTAAAGGACTTACGCAGTAATTTGACCATAAAAAAGGCTGTTTCATCTATATTTTGAATTATATCTAACGCAACCGACGAAATTCTTCTTTAAATTATCGTTAATAAGATAAAACTCTGCCTACATTCAATTTAATTGCAACGGTCCACTGAGCGGCTTCACAAAACCATTATCAAAGTTGATTGACCAATTTGAGCAATTACCTGGCATTGGACCAAGAACTGCTCAAAGATTAGCTTTGCATCTTTTGCGTCAACCTGAGGTGAAAATCAAGCTTTTTGCAGATGCTTTAATAAATGCAAAAAACAAAGTTGGTCAATGCAAGAAATGCTTCCACTTAACATCTGATGATGAATGTGAAATTTGTTTGGACACAAATAGAGAACGAGAACTAATTTGTGTCGTCGCAGATTCCAGAGATCTTTTAGCTTTAGAAAGGACTCGTGAATATAAAGGTATTTATCATGTTATCGGAGGGTTAATCTCACCTATGGATGGCATAAGTCCAGACATGCTTCAAATATCTAGTCTTATTAAAAGAGTTGATAAGGAAAATACAAAAGAAGTCATACTGGCACTAACTCCAAGCATTGAAGGAGATACCACTAGCCTCTACGTTGGGAAACTATTAAAACCCTTTGTAAAAGTTACACGTATTGCTTATGGACTACCAGTTGGAAGTGAGTTGGAATATGCGGATGAGGTAACTCTTACCCGAGCACTAGAAGGGCGAAGAGATTTAGATTGAAAAAACAAACGCAAATGACTACTAACATAAGAAAAACGTCTAAGTATAGTAACTTCTTTCCAGAAGAACGTTTGCCTAATTGGATTAAACCATCTATAGGTAAAGCCTCAGAATTGGAGAAAGTTCAAAAACTTATAAAAGAAAACAGATTACACACCATCTGTGAAGAGGGAAGGTGCCCCAACAGAGGTGAATGTTATGCAGCTGGAACTGCTACGTTCTTACTAGGAGGATCAATTTGCACAAGAAGCTGTGCATTTTGCCAAGTAGAGAAAGGGAAATCACCTGAAAAAATAAACACCTTTGAAGCAGAACGAATAGCAAAAACAGTTCAAACATTAAATCTTAAATATGTTGTACTAACTGCTGTCGCAAGAGATGACCTACCCGATCATGGTGCAAGTTTATTCACTAATACAATGGATGCTATTAGATCATTAAATCCAGAAATTGCTATAGAAGTCTTAACGCCAGATTTATGGGGTGGACATAACAAAGATAACTACAATAAACAGAAAGAGCGGTTGCAAATGATTCTCTATGCTAATCCAGTATGTTTTAACCACAATCTTGAAACGGTTAGAAGACTTCAAAGGGAAGTCAGAAAAGGGGCAACTTACCAACACTCACTTAGTCTTCTTAAATCTGCTAGAGAAATTTCTCCTAATATTCCAACAAAATCGGGACTAATGCTTGGACTAGGAGAGGAATTTCATGAAATAGTTCAAACTCTTAAAGATCTTAGACAAGTTGATTGTCAATATCTAACTATTGGTCAATATTTACGTCCTTCTCTTGATCATATCCCAGTCTCTCGATATTGGCCGCCTGAAAAATTTGATGAATTTGCAAGAATAGCAACAGAATTAGGATTCAAAAAAGTAAGCAGTGGTCCACTAGTAAGAAGTAGCTATCACGCTAGTGATTCTCTAAAGTGAAAACTATAAAATACTTATAATTGAGCTGACCAACGCCGGTAACTTCTATCAAAGACCTCTTCACAATTACCAACCATAAAAGCACCAGCTCCTCCCCATACAATCCTTAATGGCCAATCGAAAGGCGAAGATCCCACATCGCGGACAGTTTTAAATCCACGCCTACGGAAATAACGTTGTAATCGTTTATGTTGATTATTTTCATCATAGATTGCCAATAGTCTCGCACTTTTACAAGGAGTTTCTTCTAAGGCCCAAGCCATAGTAGCAGCCCATATCAAATCACCTACCCTAGAATCTGCATCTTTTCTAGCTTTCATAACATCAAGCTGAAGACCTTTTGTATTTTGATACGCCCACCCTTTCATTTCACCCCACAATTGAATTGTTTCATGACTTTTGATTTCAGCAACAACGACCCTAAATGACCATAGATTAATTGGTCTACGAACTTGTATTCTAAGCATAAGCCCTCTACTGGATGCTTCTTTTTCTAATTCGGCTAAATCTACTCTTGTCACGAAGATGGCCAAATCGAATTATCAGGTAGACATATCATCATATCGTCTATTTGACGTTGTCTTTCCGCAAATCTAGCCCTATCAGAATCTGTAAATTTATTGATACACCCTTCACATTGTAAACCTTTAATGTATGTTGACTTCTTTAAGTCCTCAGGGGAGACAGGCAAACCACAGGCATGACACATCCGATGGGTGCCTGGTAACAACTTATGATCCAAAGAAACACGCTGATCAAAAACAAAACACTCACCATCCCATAAACTTTCCTCAGGTGGAACATCCTCAAGATATTTAAGTATTCCACCTTGAAGATGGTGAACATCTTCAAATCCTTCTTTAATCAAATAAGAAGTAGCCTTTTCACACCTTATTCCCCCAGTACAATACATCCCTATTTTTAAAGATGGCTTGTTCTGAATTAATGGTTTCAAAACCTTTTGCACCCAAGCCGGAAATTCACGGAACGAGTTGGTATGAGGATTAATAGATCCCGAGAAAGTCCCAATTTTGATTTCATATTCATTACGAGTATCGATAACAACCGTATCTGGATCTTCTAAAAACCGATTCCAGTCAGTTGCCTTTACATAATTACCAACTGATTCAGAAGGATTAATTTGTTTTAAGCCAAGCGTAACGATTTCTTTTTTCTTGCGAGCTTTAAAGCGACGAAACGCCTGCTTTTGAGTCCAACTGTATTTAAGACTCAATTCCGATGTGTTTATAAATTGCTTCAACCTATCAATAAAGATTGAAATCCCATTTTCAGGGCCGCAAATCGTACCATTAAATCCCTCTGATGCTATTAAGATAGTTCCTTTAATTTCCTGGTCCTTAGCTAGAGTTGTCAATTGATCTTTGATAAGAAAAATATCTTGGTCCAATATTGATAGAAAGCTATAAAAAGCTGCCACTTTATATTTATTTTCTTTATTCAAAACTTCAGATTTCATATTTAATTATTTGAGAGAAAGCTTGCGTGAACTCCAGCATCTGACAAAAGTTTGCGATCATCATCCACTTCTGGATTACTCGTAGTCAATAGTGTATCTCCATAAAAAATTGAATCAGCTCCTGATTGAAGACAAAGTATCTGAGCTTCCCTACCCAATTGTTGTCTTCCAGCACTGAGTCTAATCCGACTCTCAGGCATAAGAATTCTTGCTGTCGCAACCATCCGAACCATCTCTAATGGATCGATAGAAGATAAATCTTCCATCGGAGTACCCTCTACAGCTACCAAAGCATTTATAGGAACACTCTCAGGATGCGGATCTAAATTAGCTAAAACTTTTAGTAAAGATGCTCTATCAGAGATTGATTCTCCCATTCCAATAATTCCACCACAACATATAGTAATTCCAGCCATACGAACTCTTCTCAAAGTTTCAAGTCGATCTTTATATGTTCTTGTTGAAATTATGTTGGAGTAGTGTTCAGGACTTGTATCTAGATTGTGGTTGTAAGCGGTTAAACCAGCCTCTGCCAATCTAGATGCCTGAGAATCGGTGATCATTCCTGCTGTAACGCACGCTTCAAGACCAAGGTTCCTAACGCCTCTAATCATCTCAAGCATTGAATCAAACGCTTTCCCATCTTTTATCTCACGCCAAGCCCAACCCATACAAAATCTATCCGCCCCAGCATCTTTTGCCGCTCGTGCTTTTTCTAGAACTGATTTAACTTGCTGCGGAGGGATCGGTTCAACTTTTGTTTCGCTATGGATAGACTGCGGACAATATGCACAATCTTCTGAACATCCTCCTGTTTTTACACTTAAAAGAGAAGCAAGTTGAACCTTATAACCAGGATTATAAGAGCGATGAACTATTTGAGCTCTCCAGAGTAACTCCATTAGAGGCAAATCAAGTATTTTTTTTATCTCCTCTACAGACCAATCATGACGAAGATCTCCTCCTTTTCTGGAATTAAAATCTAAAAGAGAATCTTCCTTTGAAGTAACTTTATTAACTTGTTGAACATTAGGATTCATCAGTGTCATACAGATTCTGAATATAAAAAAGTATTACGCCTGCATTAGTTGTAGCTTATGTTCTACAAAAAATCAGAAAATTAATATATAAGCAATTAATTAGTCATACTCCACCAAATCTTCTTCTTCTTGATTGGTAGTCAAGGAGAGCCTTAGTAAGAGCAACGGCATCAAAATCAGGCCATAAAATATCTGTTACGTGGATCTCAGCGTAAGCCAATTGCCATAACAAAAAGTTGCTTATTCTTTTTTCACCACTAGTTCTAATTAGCAAGTCTGGATCCACTTCACTTGCTGTAAACAATTCAGAAGCAAAAATATTCTCATCTATCAAAGATGGATCAAGTTCTCCTCTTACTGAGCGTTCTGCCAATTTCTGAGCGGCTAGAACAAGCTCCCTTCGGCCTCCATAGTTAGTACAAACATTAAAATGAATCCCTTTATTAGAAGATGTTGATTCAATGGCTTCAAATATTAGTGCTTTTAGTGATTCAGGAAGAGGTTCAATATCTCCAAGGAAATTAATTCGAACCTCCTCAAGTTTTAAATTTGTCAATTCACGTTGAAGGACGCTCTCGAAAAGTGTCATTAAAAAATTTACTTCTTCACTTGGCCTAGACCAATTTTCAGTTGAGAATGCGTAAACAGTTAGAGCTCCTATTCCCCAATTACTGCATAATCTCAAAGTAGTTTTAAGAGACTCAACTCCAGCTGAATGTCCAATTGATCTCGGTAATCTCCGTGATTTGGCCCACCTCCCATTCCCATCCATAATTACAGCAATATGATCTGGCATCCGAAGAGGATCCAATTCGCAAGGAAATGGACAAACCCCTTTCGCCTTATCTGTACTTAGCACGGAAGAGTAAGTCACTTTTAGGTCTCCTTACTGCCATTATTTTTCACAAGATTAACTCTCGCTTGGCCAACTTTTGAATCAATCTTTGAAGATATCGATTTAGATGTCGCATTCATGTTAACTGTCTTAGGAACTGAAGAGGAAACGGTAGGGTCCACTAATTCATTAAGGAGATCAAGTAATCTACTACTCGTAATTGGTCTTTCAAGCCGACCTAGACTTGCCAATGACAAGGTACCTGATTCTTCTGATACAACCACACATATACATCGATCAAATCTTTCAGTAATTCCTAAAGCAGCCAAATGCCTAGTTCCATAACGACTAATTCCTTGCCTTGAGAGAGGTAAAATCACACCTGCAGAAATAATACGATTACCTTTAACTAGCACAGCTCCATCATGAAGAGGAGTATCAGCAGCGAAGAGATTTAGCAATAACTCTGTTGATAATTGGGCATCAATAGGAACTCCAGAGAAAAGAAAATCCTCTGGTCGTAAATCACTACCCAAATCAACCACGATAAGAGCACCTTTTCTATTCTGAGATAATCGTCCAGCTGCTTCAGTTAATTGAGCAAAAGTATTAGAACTTGCGCGGAATTCCTTTTGAGTGTTACCTAAGATTACAGCTAATCGTCCTGTCCCCAATAATTCCATCAATCTTCTTAATTCACCTTGCCATAAAATGGCCAAAGATAAGGAACAAGCTAATACGAGAGCGTCAACAAGTTTTGATGTGATTGGTAAATTCGCAAATCTTTGAACGAACCAAGCCAAAGAAACTAAAAAAAGATATCCTCTTAATAACCATAAAGTTCTTGGTTCTTTAACTCTTGTGAAGAGAAGAACCCCAAGACCAGAAGCAAACAATACATCTAACAGTACGCGCAAATTTATAAACCACCAAAAATTCACTCCTATTCCCCAACCTATTTTTAACTTACCTAACTTTGAGCAATAAAGCGATCAGGTAGTACATCTAATCGCAATAGATCTTCAGAAGATTCCCTCTTTTGGGTCAATTCTGCCAATCCATCGCAAACTATTATGGTTGCTGGTCTAGGAATTCTATTGTAATTGGAACTCATTGAATAATTATAAGCTCCTGTTCCAAAAACAGCCAGGAAATCTCCACTTTCAGAAACTGGAAGTGTAAAATCTTTCAACAAAATATCTCCTGATTCACAATGCTTACCAGCGATAGTAACTTTTTCAAAGTTACTATCAAGGGGGTTGTCAATTAAACAAGCAGAATAAAGAGATTGATAGGTTATTGGACGTGGATTATCACTCATCCCTCCATCAATAGAAAGATAAGTTCTTATTCCAGGAACAACTTTTCTTGCACCAATCTTATAAATAGTGAACCCTGCATTCGCAACTATTGATCTACCTGGTTCACACATTAATCTTGGCAAATCAAGATTTCTCTCTCTACAGGAATCAACAATAGCCTTCGAAATAGCCTCTATCCAGTTATCAATTGAGGGTGGATTATCATTTTCAGTATACTTAATTCCAAGACCTCCTCCTAAGTTTAAATCATTAATTGAATGACCAATTTCGCGGGCTATTTTTAAAGTATCAGCCATAACTCCTGCAAGATCTTTATGTGGCTGAATCTCAAAGATCTGTGATCCAATATGTGCATGAAGGCCAGTTAGGTTGGCCCATTTATATTTCTTTAAAATTTTCAAGACATCTACGACCTCGTCAGGATCAAAACCAAATTTGCTATCTAAATGACCTGTTCTTATATATTCATGAGTATGACATTCAATCCCAGGAGTAAAACGCAACATTAATCTTGCGGGATTACTCTCCGAGGCAATACTTTTTAATCTTGCAATATCATGATAATTATCTAAAACAATCATCACATTATTTTCATAAGCTAAATATAATTCTCTATCTGATTTATTATTACCATGAAAAACAATTTTATCTCCCTTAACTCCTCCTTTTAAAGCAGTAATTAATTCTCCTTCAGATACAACATCAAGTCCAAATCCTTCATTAGAAACCAGACTACTAATTGCTAAAGAACTATTGGCTTTCGATGCATATAAAGGTAGAGAGGCGAAAGGATAGTGTTTTTTTAACGCTCTTTGATAAGCTCTACAAGCTGTTCTAAGGGTTAATTCATCTAATACATAAAGTGGTGTTCCATATTTTTCAGCCAGTTCACTCAATACACACCCCCCTATTACTAATTTTCCATTCTCATTGATGCCACTAGAAAGAGGAGATACATTTCGGTTTGGGCTTTCAACATCCTTATTTGGTTCATAAGCCCTGACTAAATCAAGCATTGAAAAACTTTACTTCTAATATTTGATTAATCTAGAGATCAATCGAAGAAATTAGTATTATTTTTGAGAAAAGATGAGCGAATTAAATTAAGGTCAAAAAATGGAAGTAATAATAATCCCCTTAGAGACAAAGCATCTTGGCCTATGTATTGAGCTAGATCAAAATGTTTTTAAGGGTTTATGGACAAAAGCTCAATGGGAAAGTGAGATAAGGGACCCTAAGAGAATTTGTTTAGGAGCATTTGAATCAGAAAGACTTCTTGCTCTTTGTTCAGGCTGGTTAATTTTAAATGAATTTCACATAACAGTCTTAGTAGTTAGTCCTTTATATCTTAGGCAAGGCTTAGGAACTTTAATTTTATCAACTATCATTCACAGAGCAAAAATCCAAGGAATAAATAAAATAATATTGGAGGTTAAAGAAACAAATGAACCAGCTAAAGCCTTATACAAAAAAATGGGTTTCCAAATAACTGGACTTCGCTCAAAACTCTACAGAGACGAAAATAATGCTCTTATTTTCATTAAAAATCTAATTTAGAAAATTACTAGAAGTTCAAATTAAGTTCGGTTTTCCGAAAACCCAAAGAGAAAAACAAGTAGTTTTTGCAGCAACAAATAATCTAATTTTTTCTTTCCACACCTTCATCCAATATTTATCATTTATAAAAAAAAACCTAACGGTACACATTTCATACTTAACCCTGATAAATTGGATGTAATAAAAAGGGCCAAAGCCAAATGTTTGAGAGGTTTACTGAAAAAGCAATAAAAGTGATCATGCTTGCTCAAGAAGAAGCACGACGTCTTGGGCATAATTTCGTAGGGACTGAGCAAATCCTATTAGGCTTAATAGGAGAAGGAACAGGGGTGGCTGCCAAAGTACTTAAATCTATGGGGGTGAACCTTAAAGATTCAAGAGTTGAAGTTGAAAAAATAATTGGAAGAGGATCTGGTTTCGTTGCTGTCGAAATTCCTTTCACCCCTAGAGCTAAAAGAGTTCTTGAACTTTCATTGGAAGAGGCTCGTCAACTTGGACATAATTACATTGGAACAGAACATTTATTGCTTGGACTTATTAGAGAAGGTGAAGGAGTTGCAGCGAGAGTTTTAGAGAACCTTGGAGTTGATTTAACTAAAGTAAGAACTCAAGTTATTCGAATGCTTGGAGAGACAGCCGAAGTTACCACTAGTGGAGGTGGGTCTAAAGGCTCTGTGAAAACAGCAACTCTTGATGAGTTTGGAACCAATCTAACTAATCTAGCTAGTGAATCAAAACTAGACCCTGTGGTAGGAAGACACGATGAAATAGATCGTGTAATACAAATTTTAGGTAGAAGAACAAAAAATAACCCTGTTTTAATTGGGGAACCTGGAGTTGGTAAAACAGCTATAGCAGAAGGGCTTGCTCAACGGATTCAACAAGGGAATATACCTGACATACTTGAAGAAAAAAGAGTATTAACTCTTGATATAGGTCTCCTTGTTGCTGGTACAAAATACAGAGGAGAGTTTGAAGAAAGGCTAAAAAAAATAATGGAGGAGATAAAATCCGCTGGGAACGTAATTCTTGTTATTGACGAAGTTCATACTCTTATTGGTGCTGGAGCTGCTGAAGGAGCAATTGATGCCGCAAATATACTTAAGCCAGCACTTGCTAGAGGAGAACTTCAATGTATAGGTGCAACAACTCTCGATGAATACCGCAAACATATTGAAAGAGATGCTGCCCTTGAGAGAAGGTTCCAACCTGTAATGATTGGAGAACCTTCTATAAAAGATACCATTGAAATACTTCGAGGACTAAGAGAAAGATACGAGCAACATCACAGGCTCAAAATTACTGACGAAGCTTTAGATGCAGCTGCAAATCTTGGAGATAGATATATTTCTGATCGTTTCCTCCCTGATAAAGCAATTGACCTCATAGATGAAGCAGGAAGCAGGGTTAGATTACTAAACTCAAAATTACCTCCTGAAGCCAAAGAAGTTGATAAAGAACTAAGGAAAATACAAAAGGAAAAGGAGGAAGCTATTAGAGGCCAAGATTTCACAAAAGCAGGTGAACTTAGAGAAAAGGAAATAGCCCTAAGAGATAAAATTAAAAATCTACTTCAAGACCTCAGAGAAAAAACAACACCAAATCCACAATCTGACTCTTCTAATAAAAATGAAGTTCAAATTGAAAATGAAGACAAGGAAAAAGAAAATCAATCAAAAGTCTCACAACCAATAGTCAACGAAGAAGATATTGCTCAAATTGTTGCTTCTTGGACTGGAGTTCCTGTGCAAAAACTTACTGAAAGTGAATCAGTAAAGCTTTTAAATATGGAAGAAACATTGCACCAAAGATTAATAGGGCAAGATGAAGCTGTTAAGGCAGTATCAAAAGCAATCAGAAGAGCAAGAGTTGGTCTCAAAAATCCCAATAGACCCATTGCAAGTTTTATTTTTTCAGGCCCGACAGGTGTAGGAAAAACAGAATTAACTAAGGCTCTGGCTACATATTTCTTTGGAAGCGAAGAAGCAATGATTCGCTTGGATATGTCTGAATTTATGGAAAGGCATACTGTTAGTAAACTCATAGGCTCCCCTCCTGGCTATGTAGGGTTTAATGAAGGAGGTCAACTTACTGAAGCCGTTAGAAGAAGGCCATACACAGTCGTCCTTTTTGATGAAATAGAAAAAGCTCATCCAGATGTTTTCAATCTACTGCTTCAATTACTAGAGGAAGGTCGTCTGACTGATTCAAAAGGAAGAACAGTAGATTTCAAAAATACATTGATAATTATGACTTCTAATATTGGTTCCAAAGTTATTGAAAAAGGTGGCGGTGGATTGGGATTTGAATTCTCAGGAGAAAATCTCGAAGATAGCCAATATAATAGAATTAAATCATTAGTTAATGAAGAGCTCAAACAATATTTCCGTCCAGAGTTTCTAAACAGACTGGATGAAATCATAGTATTCCGTCAACTAACTAGGAATGAAGTAAAAGATATAGCCGAAATAATGCTAAAAGAAGTCTTTTTACGAATAAAAGAAAAAGGAATAGCCCTAACTGTTTCAGAAGATTTCAAGGAAAGGTTGGTTGAAGAAGGTTACAATCCCTCTTACGGAGCAAGACCTCTAAGAAGAGCTGTGATGAGATTATTAGAGGATAGTCTTGCCGAAGAAGTTCTTTCTGGAAGGATAAAAGATGGTGACAAAGCAATAGTAGATATAGACGAAAATAAAAAAGTAATCGTTAAGAATATAGAGAAAAATAGCTCAACTCCTGAGCTTGCAAGTGCAACTTTCTAGGGAATCTATAAGGAAAATAGATGTCCTTATTTAATATTCACAGTATCTCGCCAAAGAGAGTAATAAGAGGTGAATCAGCTTGGGAAGAAGCTCAGAAATATATACCTGGTATATGCAAAAATCCCTTAATCATTGGAAGAAGTAGTACAACTAAAAGTATTAGAAATTCATTAAAAAATGATCTTTTAAATATAGGTTTATCCCCTACTACTTGTGAATTAGATTATGATTGCTGCAACTCAGATATAGATAAAGCATCTAAAATTTCCAAAATAAATTCATGTGATGGGATAATTGCGACTGGAGGAGGCAAAGTTTTAGATGCTGGAAAGTTAATTGCAGAAAAACTATCAATCAACTGCATAACAGTACCTTTAAGTGCTTCTACCTGTGCAGGATGGACTGCACTAGCAAATATCTATTCCCCTGAAGGAGCATTTATACAAGACATTATTTTAAAACAATGCCCAGACTTACTGATATTTGACCACAAATTTGTTCGAAGTGCTCCATCCAGAACACTAGCAAGCGGTATTGCTGATGCTCTCGCTAAATGGTATGAAGCCTCTCTAACAAGTAATTCAAGCAAAGATGGTTTTGTCCAACAAGCTGTCCAAATGGCTCGTGTTTTAAGAGATCAATTGTTTTTGAATGGCTATGAGGCCTTTACTGACCCACAAAGCGATTCATGGGTAACAGTCGCAGAAGGTTGCGCATTAACCGCTGGAGTAATAGGAGGCCTTGGAGGTGCAAAATGTAGGACTGCTGCTGCTCATCCAATTCACAATGGCTTAACTCAACTTACATATGAAAACAAACCTCTACATGGGGAACTTGTAGGACTTGGAATAATTTTACAGTTACATTTGGAAGAACTTAACTCCAACAGTCAGTTACCTAAGCAAGCAAAGACTCAGCTTATTAGTTTTTTGTCAAAGCTTAATCTTCCTCTTTCAATAGAATCAATTGGCCTAAAAAATACAAATCCAAACGAACTCAGAAAGGCATGTAAATTTACTTGCGAATCAAGCTCAGACATTCATCAAATTCCATTTTCGATCCACGAGGAAAAACTCTTAAAAGCTATAAATAACTATGAGTATATAAATGTAAAATCTAATTCCACTATAAAATAAAATCAATATCTAATTCAAATAAGAGGCTTTGATTAAATCTAATTCATCAAAAGAATATTTAAACTCAATTAAAGACCAAATTATTGATCAACAAGCAAAGCAACTTATCTCTGATTTAGAATGGGTAAGACTTAAAGGAGTTTCGAAAAACGAATCAGATTTATATCCAATAGTTTTTTCAGGAGAAGGTAAAAAAATATTACTTCTACACGGTTTCGATAGTTGCTTTCTTGAGTTTAGACGTTTAGTTCCTCTTTTAAAGGAAGACTATAAATTAATAATCCCAGATTTATTTGGCTTTGGTTTTTGTCCTCGAAATAAAGAGAACAAATATGGCTTTAAATATATCATGGAACACTTGAATGCAGTTTTATATTCTCTATCAGATAACGAACCTATTGGATTAATAGGTGCGTCAATGGGAGGTGCATTAGCCTTAGAACTTGCGAGGCAGAATCCATCTAAAATCAATAAGTTAATGCTGTTATCTCCAGCAGGACTTTCAAGGGGGAATCCAAAGATTCCATGGCCTTTAAATCATTTTGGAGCTTTATTCCTTCGTCAACCATTTATTAGAAAAGGATTGTGCAAGCAAGCCTTTTCTAATAAACAAATAGATGTAGGTCCTGCTGAAGAACAAATTGCCTCTATTCATTTGGAAGTTCCAGGCTGGCAATCATCATTAGCTGCATTTGCATTAGATGGCGGTATTAGCAATTGTGGGCATCCAAAACCATTACAACCTCTCAAGATTCTTATAGGAAAAAGCGATAGAATAATTCCTAAAAAAGAGAAAGAAGACACAATAAAAATGTATCAAGAAAACATAAAAATAGCATCCAATTCAGGACATCTTCCACATTTAGAAGAGGCAAAGCTGGTAGCTGATAATTGGATAAACTTTGATTAAAAAAACACAAAATGGAAGAAGAGAGAAAAAGAAGGAAAGGAATCCTTGCAGAGCTAATTAAAAAAGGTATAGAAATATTCCTAAAGAAAAAGTGTAGAATGATCAAGAATATTAATATAAATATTTCCAGTAGTAATAGAGACATTCTCAAAGGGGAAATAAGTCAACTGATGATTACTGCCGAGGAAGTTAATTACAATGAACTTCTTTTCAATAAAATCGAATTACAAACGAGCAAGCTAAGCATTCATTATAGAATTATAAATAAACAGATTAATTCTGAAAATAGCTTTTTACTGAAGATAAAACTCTCTATAACAGGAGACTCATTAAAGAAAATGCTAATTTCTCAGGATTGGGGATGGATTGGAGGACTAATAAGTAAGGAGCTCTTAAATGTAAGCAAGCTTACAGATCTCAAAATAGAGAATAACATAATTGAATTAAAAGGTTCGAACATGAACAATACTGATAATAAGACTGAATTAGTTGAGATAAAATCAAAAGAGGGGAAGATTTACTTGAAAAATATCAATAATATTTATTCTATGACAATACCTATAGAGGATAAAATATATATAAATCATATCAATATAGTCGAAGATAAAATAAATATAAATGCTGAGGCAGAAACAAGTATTTAATATATATCTAAGAAATAATCAATGGTGATAACAACCTAACCACATAAAAAACGATCGCAGGAGTAAACAAATAACTATCTATACGGTCCAGGATTCCTCCATGTCCAGGTAAAACATTACCAGAGTCTTTCAATCCAGCATTTCTTTTCATCATGGATTCAGTTAGATCTCCCACAAGAGAAAACAATGCAACTAAAATGCCAATAAATATTCCTATTAAAACTCCAAACTGCCATCTAAGGATATATCCAAATAAGGCTCCTATTGTTATAGAAAAAAACAGCCCTCCAAATGCCCCCTCTATAGTTTTAGAAGGTGAAATTGGAGAAAGGGAATGACTACCAAATTTTTTCCCAACCAAGTAAGAGCCAATATCAAAACCAACAATCATTAAACACGTAGCAAATGTTATTAACATCCCAAATGTTATGGATGAGGACCAATCTAAAGGAATCAAATTAATATTATAAAAGTCAAGATCTAAAAGATTTCTAAGTTTCAACCAGTGACTGGGCAGAAAGCCTAGATAAAATAGTCCAAAAATTGATGCTGCAATATCAGCAATTGATCCTGTCACAGGTTGAAGAAGCAACCATCCACATATAGCTGCACCTGACAAAGGTAAAATTGCTTCAGAGACCTCTATAGAGATATATCCAACAGCTGCCAATTGTGTAAATAGTAATAGCAATTGACATGCTACAAGTGTTGTCTTAGTAGCAGGTCTAATCCCTGTGAATTCAGCCATCCTAAAAAATTCTAGAAGGGCCAAATGCACAATTAAACTTAAAGCAAGGGTGAACCACCAACCACCAAGAGAAACAATTATAATTCCAAAAGCTCCTGCAAATAGACCACTTAATAATCTTTTTTTTGAAACGGCAAAAAACATTTATTTAAAAAAAAATTGAACTCCGCCTACCTTTTCGAAACACAATCTAAAAGGCTTTATAAACAATTATCTATACTATAACTGATCAGTGAGTGTAAGAAATTAAGAAACAACTCTTACAGAATTTGGGATCTGCTCAGGCCACATTGTCTTTTGTGATAACAACCAATCAACCCTAGATTTATCTATCATCTCACCAGGAACTAATAAAGGAATGCCAGGAGGGTATGGGCAAATCATTTCAACTGCAATTCTCCCGATCGAATCCTCTAGAAGTACATTTTCAAAGGCTGATGTCCATGCTTCTGAACAGGAAACACATGGTTTAGAAACAACATCAAAAGGAGGTTTATCATACGAACAAAACTTTTCACAGCTAACAGAAGTTTCAAGAATTTCATCCCAAATCCTGACAAATTTAGGAGCCAAACCTTTATGAGAAGAGAATCCAAGACAAAAGGTCAAAGTACCAGGTTCCGGTAATTCCCCAATAATCTTGTTTTTTATAAATTTCTCATCAGCTTCTATTCCACTTAAACCGACTTTCCCTGTATGAAGAATAATGCGAAGTGGGTCATTATTTTCAAGAAGAGGCAGCCCCTTACTTAGTAAATATTTAGTAAAAAGTTCTGCTTCATTCAAACGAGTGCGCAAGTGTTTTTTGCCCGAGGGGCTAATAAGAGCTTCAATGGCATTTTCACAAGAAGCCAATAACAATGAACTTGGACTTGATGTTTGAAGCAACCCGATATTTCTCTCCACAACAAAAGGATCAATTCTTCTCCCCTGAAGCCATAGAACAGAAGATTGAACTAATCCAGGAGCGGACTTGTGCAACGAATGAACAACTAGATCCGCCCCAAAAACCAAAGCTGACTTAGGCAGCTTTGGTCCAAGTCCGCTAATAAAATATGCACCATGAGCTTCATCAACTAAGACTGGCCAAGAATGAGAATGAATCTCCTCAATAAGAGATTCCATATCTGAAGAATAACCATTATAAGTGGGATTAACTAACACTACTGCGGCTATATCATCTTGAAATCGTTGGCTTCTCTCAATTACATTACAGAGCCAATCCCTATTACAAGTTGAGTAATGTCCTCTGTCAGATAGAAAAGGTAAATCAAAAAGTATTGGAGTAATGCCACCAAATACACAAGCTTGGATCAAACTTTTATGTACATTCCTAGGCATCAATACAGCTTGACCAGGCCGAGCTAGTGCCAACAATGAACTTTGAAGTAGACCTGTTGCCCCATTAACACCATACCAACATCTATTCACACCAACTGCTGCTGCAGAGGACTTTTGACTGTCAGCTATTGCACCAGTACTGATCAAAGGTCCGCCGACTTCGAATAGCTCAGGCAAGTCCCAAACTCCTGGTCTTAGCCTTAAAAGTTTCCTTAATCCTTTTGGAAGAGCTTGCCCTCTTCCATGAGCGGGTAAAAAAAGATTTTCACTTCTATTACCAGAAAGCAAGGTAACTAAATCCATGAAATCAATGGATTATCTAAATTGAATTTAGTCAAACCAATTCTCAAGCAACTTCTAAAAAACTCCACAAGCTTTTACTAGCAGATCTTATGATAAGCAAATGGAATACGATTTCAAAAGGGACCTAAACTGGTTAATTTCTAGGCCCTGGATATTAGTACCTAGATTTTTCCAGATAGTTGGGTCTATTTCACTGCTATTAACAAGACTAATTTTCCAAGGTTCAAGCAATGATGAGATCACTCAAAAAAGCCTTGCAAAATTCCTTCTTAAAACACTTATAAGCTTAGGTCCATGCTTTATCAAAGTTGGTCAAGCTCTTTCAACTAGACCCGACCTAATAAGAAAAGACTGGTTAGATGAACTTACTAATTTACAAGACAATTTACCCTCATTCTCTCACCAAGAAGCAATAGTAATCATAGAAAAGGAGCTAGGAAGCCCAACAACTGACCTATTTGAATATTTCCCAAATGCACCAATTGCATCTGCAAGTTTAGGGCAAGTGTACAAAGCAAAATTAAGAGAGAACTACTGGGTAGCAGTAAAAGTACAAAGACCAAATCTTATTTATAATATTCGAAGAGATATAGTAATTATCAGAATACTCGGTGTTTTAAGTGCTCCATTACTTCCTCTAAATCTAGGTTTTGGATTAGGAGAAATAATAGATGAATTTGGAAGAAGTTTATTTGAAGAAATTGACTATAAAAAAGAGGCAAAGAATGCCGAAAAGTTCTCAAAATTATTTCAGCAAAACAATTCTGTAACTATTCCAAATGTAGAGAATCATTTATCATCAGAAAAAGTATTAACCACAAGCTGGATAAATGGTACAAAGTTAAAAGATCGTAATGAATTAATAAAAGATGAACTTAATCCATCGAGAATAATTAGGACAGGTGTAATTAGTGGGATTCAACAATTACTTGAGTTTGGATATTTCCATGCAGATCCACATCCAGGAAATATGTTTGCCCTTAAAGGAAATAATGGCGATCTAGGTAATATCGCATACGTCGATTTCGGTATGATGGACTCAATTTCGGAAGAGGATAGATTAACATTGACAGGTGCAATTGTTCACTTAATAAATAATGACTTCCATTCAGTAGCGGAAGACTTTAAAAAGCTAGGATTTCTTAATAAGGATCAAAACTTAACACCATTAGTTCCAGTATTAAAAGAAGTACTTGGAAGTGCTCTTGGTAAAAATGTTGCTTCTTTTAATTTCAAAGAAAT
The DNA here is from genome assembly GCA_003283665.1 of Prochlorococcus sp. AG-315-I14. Next base: position 27,763 of record QBWF01000008.1, read on the forward strand.
TACAAATAAATTTTCGGAATTAATGTTTGATTATCCTTTCAGGGTTCCCGCAAGATTTGCACTAATAATTCGTGCTGTAATAAGCCAAGAGGGACTTGCTTTAAGATTAGATCCAAACTTTAAAATCATAGATTTGGCATATCCTTATGTTGCAAAAAGATTACTAACATCTGATACAAATGAAATGATCAACATTCTTCTAGACGTTATATTCGATAAAAAAGGTCGAATAAGAGTTGAAAGAGTTGAAAACCTTTTTCAAGTTCTTGTCCAAGACTCAAGCACACCATCAAATGAATTAATCCCAGTAGCAGGAGCAGGACTTAAACTATTAATAAGTGAAAGAGGGTCATTAATAAGGAAAAACCTACTTATGAGTATAATAAAAGACGAAAAGATAGATATAAAAGATATGAAACAGCTAATTAAACTACTAAGGAAAACTTTTAATCCTGCGAAAATAGCTTCTGATCTAATAAAACAACGTAAAACACAGGTTGCATAGATGAATAAATTCAAATAGAATAAATATTTATCATATATCAATCCAAATAATAAATATGACTCTTAACAGCATTAGCACCATTTATAGACTTACCTTGCTAAATACTCAAAGTTTAGATGAAATCAATCTTAATGAATACATATCAGAATATAATCAAATAGCTCCGATAGAGGATCCTATATTTTGGCTGTCATGTGGTGCTTTTATATGTTTCATGTCTGGATTAATATTTGCAGACATAATGAAGTCTAAATTAAGGGATTGGTCAACAAAGAAAATATCTCCTGTACCATTAGGAAATCCCAGAACAATTTCCAGTTGGTTTTCTTTCTTTTCTGGGCTAACGATTACTTTCATAAGTGCATTATCTATTTTTAATTTTTCTTTAATCAAATCTTTTTCATTCTCAATAATAATCTCAATTTTATTTGGAGTGTCAATGTGGAACGCTATAAAAGATTTATTAGTACAAGTGAAAGAAGGTACGATCAAGGAAATCGATAATTTCTTCTAATTTATAACTTTATTTTCGTAGTATAATCTTTGAGTTAGGTTAATATGGAAAGGCTAAATAATACTATTGTCTAGCGGTATGGGAATATATAGACTTGAAAAAATAATCTCCGAATCTGGAATTCCATCAAGGAGGAAAGCAGATTTAAGAATAAAGGATGGTCGCGTAACAGTAAATGGAAAGAAATCAACTATCGGGGAGAAAGCAGATCCATCAAAAGATGATATTAAGATTGATAGTTCGACAATCCCGAAGAAATTAAATCATAAAGTTCTCTTATGGAATAGACCTATAGGTATCATATCTAGCTGCAAAGATACTCATGGAAGAGAAACGGTCATAAGTTTGATTCCATCTTCTCTTCGTAAAGGCCTACATCCCATAGGAAGACTTGACTCTGATAGCAGAGGAGCAATTCTTCTGACAAATAATGGGCTCCTTACTCTCAAGCTAACTCATCCTAAATATTCCCATAAAAAATCTTATTTAGTCTGGGTAAAAGGTCAACCTGAGAAATCAGTTCTAAATGCGTGGAGAAAAGGAGTTATGCTTGAAGGGAAAATGACAATGCCAGCAAAAGTAGAGTTAGTAGATAGGATGAATTCCAATACTTTGCTAAAAGTGACTTTAAAAGAAGGTAGAAATAGGCAAAGACGTAAATTAGCTGATTTCTTTGGACATCCAGTTAAAGATCTTCAAAGAATTGCGATATCCAATATAAAGCTAAATGGCTTACAAGAAGGTGCTGGAGAGAGGTTAAACATAATGAATGGACTTCCTTAATTAAATAAAAAGAACTTAATTAAATGAATTTTAATTTTCCAAGAAAGAAAAAGTTAGTTGTGGTTAATCCTATAGGAAAAGAAGAAGATCCTGATTTAGCTTTTCTTCGTTCCTTAACTCTATTTAAGGAACGAAGAAAAAGCCTCGGATTTTCATTATCTGAGTTGTCTAATAATACTAAAATTTCAAGAAATGTCTTATTGGCAATTGAAAATGGCTGGAAGAAATATTTACCAGAAAATACATATTTAATTGCTATGATAAGAAAACTTGAATCAGTATTAGAGTTAGAAACTAATAGTTTAGATGGACTTTTATCTCAGAAGGATATTACAAAGAAGACCTATAAATTCCAACTAAATTTTCTATATATAGATTTTTTCAGTACATGGAAAGGAAATATATTGTATATCTTTATAATACTATCTTGTATTTTATTCCTTAATAGAAACCAACATTATCTTATACCTATTGACACTCAGTCTAGTGATCTAATTATTCCTATAGAAGATTCTAAGAAAGAAATTCAAAGTAATCCTATAAAAGCTCAGGAGAATTAATTTATTCTGTTGAAATGTCTCTTCTATTATAGAGGTTTGCTAAATCTCCATACTGTTTTAAAGCTTCTTCAAGGATTGATTCGCCTATTGATAATCGCCACGACCAATTACCCTCAGTTGTACCCGGTTTATTTAACCTAGCAACATCATCAAGATTCAATAAATCTTGCAAAGGAGCAACAAATAATTTTGCTTTAGATTCCATTCCAATTTTGATCAATTCCCATGTTGAAAAATCTTCAGTATCAGTGAATCTCTTTTTAAGTTGTTCTTTCTTCTCTTGATCCATCTCTTTCCACCAACCTAGAGAAGTAGCATTATCGTGGGTACCTGTATAAATAATCCAATTTTCACCATTAATATTTTCAGGTAAATAAGGGTTATTTATATTTCCATCAAAAGCAAATTGAAGTATTTTCATCCCAGCAAGTTCAAAATCATCTCGAAGTTTTTCTACTTTTGGTGTTATAACTCCAAGGTCTTCTGCAACTAAAGGAAGAATTCCACCGCAATCCTTTTTTATTAAATTGAGAATCTTTTTACCTGGAGAAGGAAGCCAATACCCTTTTTCTGCTGTTATATCTCCCCCAGGAATTGCCCAGTATGCCTCAAGTGCTCGAAAATGATCTAAGCGTAAAAAATCTACTTGCTCTAATTGTCTAGAGATTCTCTTTCTCCACCATTTAAATCTAGTTACTTTATGCCTACTCCAGCGGTAAGCAGGGTTTCCCCAAAGTTGTCCTGTCTCAGAAAAATAATCGGGAGGAACACCACTTTGAATCAACGTATCTGAATTGGACGAAATAGAAAAAAGTGATCGATTACTCCAGACATCTGCACTATCTTTAGAGACATAAAAAGGCAAATCTCCAAATAAAGATATTCCAAGTTTTTTAGCTAGTTTTCGAATCGATTTCCATTGCCTATCTAAATGCCATTGGAGCAAGTTATGTCCTAATAATCTTTTTTGATTTTCATCTTTCCAATTTGATAATTCTGCATAATCGTGAATTGCAAATTTATCAGACCATTTCCACCATGGAAGATTGTTATTTTGATTTCTAAGCTCCATAAACATTGAATGATCATGAAGCCAAAATTGCCTTTGACACCACTCTTCAAATTCAAGTTTCTGTTTTAAATCTTGTCTTTCCCACTCTTCAACTAAACACGAACTAAGTCTTTCAACTTTTAAATTTGCCAACTGAAAATCAATTTTGTCACCACAATTTCCGAGATTTTGAATATACATTGACGACTTGTTAGTTAAAAAATCGTCTTTTTCTAAGTCACTTACATCTAAAAACCATGGATTAAAAGCAAAGCTTGATGGTGAGCTATAGGGAGAACCCGTTGAATCAGTGGGTGCTAATGGTAGAAATTGCCAAACTCCTATTCCATTCTTCGCTAGAGAATGCAACCATTTACGAGCTGGATGGCCAAAGCTGCCGCAAATAGGACTCCCAGGTAAAGATGTTGGATGAAGTAAGACACCCGAATTTCTTTCCACTTTTTATATTGGTGTTATATATAAAAATAGGGAAAAATTCTGATTAAACCATTTATTTACTTAATTCAGAAAGATTAAGGGAAGCTTAATGTTAAAGAATGGAGATTTATATTGACAGTGAGCTCCTAATAATAATCCTTTATATGGACATCATTCTTTTTGTATTTCTTACATTTCTTCCTGAAAAATAATATGTTTCCAACAAAGCTTGAACTCTCTAAAGCTAGTTTTTATCGTAAAATGAATATGTAAATATTTTCACTCAAAATAAAATACAAAAAAAAAATTTACTCACCTAAAATAATTAGCATCATAAAATATATTACTCAGCTCTTCTTATTAGAAATATATAAGAGTCTCCTACGTAAATTGAATGCTACATGTTCAATATCCATCGAATAGTCTGTATTTGCATTGTTAACAATTTCAATCATCTCATCAGGCTTAGAGGGAAGCCATCCACACCAATGCAAATTATCTTTTACTTTTTGACTCACATCCCAAACACCTCCAACTTGTAAAAAACCAACAAGTGCTATTGATAATTCTCGGCACAAGGCTGAATAAGCAAAAGCTAAGCCAGGTGTATTTCCCGAATCCAAAGAATTAACGAGAATTATTACTGGTAGATGCCAATCTGCTAAGGCCTCAAGCCAACTACCTTTTCCTGAATAATTTTGAGCAGAATCACCCATTAACAGAATCAAACCATTCGCTTCTGTTAAATTATTAAGAATTTTAGACGGAGATATTTCGCAAGAGACTTCTTCTACCCCTCCCCCCAAAACATTAGACAGAGCAAGGGATCCTTGCTTAATCTCTGAAAGAGAAAGATTATCAGACGTAATTAAAAAAAGCTTATTCATGATCAAGTTTCGGACAGAAAGGTACATTGGTGTATATCAGTTCTTGCTTGCGGTGAACCGTGACCAGTTTTCTCACTGCAGCACATCCTGAAAATACTAGTCTCTCTCATGAGACTAATAGGCTCAGGCTAATAAGTGGTACTTCAAACCCTTCTTTGGCTAAAGAAATTGCCTCTTATATGGGGGTAAACGATGTTCCTCTTGTGTCAAAAAGGTTCGCAGATGGTGAGCTCTATGTCCAAATCCAACAATCAATTAGAGGGTGTGATGTTTTCCTAATACAGCCCACATGTGCTCCAGTTAATGACAGTTTGATGGAGTTAATGATCATGGTAGATGCATGCAAAAGAGCATCTGCAAGACAAATAACAGCAGTAATTCCTTATTTTGGATATGCACGTGCAGACAGGAAAACTGCCGGGAGAGAATCAATAACTGCCAAACTCACTGCAAATATACTTGTCAAGTCGGGGGTGGATCGTGTGTTGGCAATGGATCTTCATTCTGCTCAAATTCAAGGTTATTTTGACATTCCTTGTGATCATATTTATGGATCTCCAGTATTAGTTGATTACCTTTCAACTAAAAAACTCGATGAAATTGTAGTTGTCTCTCCTGATGTAGGAGGTGTCGCAAGAGCAAGAGCATTTGCAAAGCAAATGAAAGACGCACCACTAGCTATTATTGATAAACGACGCTCAGGTCATAATGTCGCTGAAAGTCTTACTGTGATTGGAGAAGTATCAGGAAGGACTGCAATACTTATTGACGATATGATTGACACAGGTGGAACCATTTGTGCTGGAGCAGAATTACTTAGAAAAGAAGGAGCAAAGAGAGTCATAGCTTGCGCCTCACATGCTGTTTTCTCTCCTCCTGCCTATGAGCGTCTTTCCCGAGAAGGTCTATTTGAACAAGTTATAGTAACTAACAGTATTCCTGTTCCCAATGAACGCTATTTCGAACAATTAAAAGTTTTATCAGTTGCCAATATGCTTGGTGAGGCTATTTGGAGAATTCATGAAGAAAGTTCTGTAAGCTCTATGTTTAGATAATACCTCTGAAATTAATACAAAATCAGTTCTAAAACTTCTCTTGTATTAGGTGAAATTTTAGCCTCATTTACTTTCGAAATGGCTTTATACATTTCTAATTTATTTGGTTCAATGTAAGTTTTCCATTTAGAGAACACCTTGACCAGTCGTGAAGCTGTTATTGGATTAATTTTATCAAGCTCTATTAATTTCTCTGCAAAAAACATATAGCCTTGGCCGTTAGAAGCATGAAAAGATTCAATATTTTTTGTAAATCCTCCTAAAACAGCTCTTACAGCATTGGGCGCCATCCAATCAAATTTAGAGTGAGAAAGCAATTTCTGGACAACTTCAATCGCATTGCTATTGGATCTAGAGGCCTCGTAAGAAAACCATGCATCTAAAACGACAGGATTGTCTTTCCATTTCTCAAAAAACAAATTAGAAGCTTCTTCAGCCTCTAAGCAATCAATTAACTTCAAAGCATTAAGAGCAGCCCTAGCCAAAGTCATAGAAGACTTATCAACTGCTTTGACACAATCTCTTTTAACCTCATTATCCCCAGCAAGAACAAGTAAAGACAATATTGTTCCGGTTAATTTCCTTTCACCTTGTCCCTCAGGCCAAGTTTGATCAATATTGGTCCTAACTCCTTGTTGTAAAGCTTTTAAATTTTCAAAAAGTCTTAAGCCCATTGAACATTGGAAACTCAAACAAGCACGATTAATAGCTGAAGGGTTGACTTCAGTCTGGGACCGTTCTAATTCTGATAATCCTGGAATTGTCAAAAGAGATGATAAAAAAGAACTCTCTTTTATTCCTAAATTGAATATGAATTGCTCAATAGAATTGAAAAAACAATTTTCCAAATATGAATCTGGATTATTACTCATCCGATTATTAATAATTTGACGCATCAAAATTTGACCTGAATCCCATCTAGAAAAATAATCATTATCATTCGAGAATAAAAATAAGTAGTCATCTTTCTTCAGGTCACAATCATATTCAATAGGTGAAGAAAATCCCCTGAAAAGTGAAACGACCGGCTTATTATCACAATCTTTTAACACTTTTATTTTCAATTCTTTTTTCGGTTTATCTAAAATGAATAAGTTTTCTTTGACGACAGGTTCGCTATCCTTTTCCTTATCATAACAAGAGAAAAGAATAGGTATAACCATTTCTACATTAGAGTCAGTAGTATCATCTTTTAATTGTTGTTCAAAAGATACTGTTAATGTTAATTCCTTCTTATCCCAATACTGCTTGACTAAAACCTTTGGTGTCCCGGATTTATAATACCAATTTTGAAATTGGTTGACATTAAAGGATAGAGCGGAGCAATCAGAGCATGCACCTTTAATTACTGAATCTATAAAATCTTCTGTTGTAGCTGCGCAACCATCAAAGGTTTTTATATATAATTTAACCCCTAAAATAAATCTTTCCTTTCCAAGCAATAACTCAAGCATTCTTATTATCTCAGCGCCCTTCT
>QBWF01000009.1 GCA_003283665.1 Prochlorococcus sp. AG-315-I14
TTGAAAAACAAAATCAGGATTTTGATAACTATAGTTCAAATATGAAGTCTTCTAGAAGAAAAAACTTGCCTAGATCAAATAGAAAAAAATATTAGGAATGTTCTAAAAAGCTATTCTTGGTATTGGACCTAACCATTTTTCTAATTTAGGATTAAATACTTCCCTAATTACAGTTAATTCTTTTTGTTGACGAAAAAATCGATAATGCCGACTCCAAAAAGGGCCTTCTTTTTTAAATTCTAATTCTAACCACTCCGCACTTACTAAGGCCAAACCGTCTACCTCTCTAAAAAGTTCTGAGCGACCTTGTGTGAGACTTTTCCATATTGGTTGATGTTTATTTTGAAGATGTTTTTCGGCTTCTTGATAATTCCACCAACTTTCAGCCCATGCCAGAGTCGTTTGCCCACAGGTCAACCAAACTTGTCGACGAAGTAAAGGTGGCTCTAATTCTTTTACTTCTTCAGGAACTTTTGCTTTAGGGTTATTTTCTATGCCCATAGAAATCAATTTGACGGCGACTTCATGACCAGTTAAAAGCTTTAAATTTCTTGTAGGACTGCCATCTCCTAATAGCATTAATTGCCATGGGCCAGGAAGTTTTTCGTGACCTTTTCCAGCGAGAACACTTTCTTTAGGTGCTTCCCAAATGAGCTCAGGAGAAATTAAATGTGTTTGGTTTGAAGTCACTTCTGTGATGAGTGAGATTTTTTATATTCATTACAGTCAGGTTTTTTCATATTTTCTATTTTTAACCAAATTAGAAGTGCAGTGAGATCAGCTTTGCTTACTCCTGGAACTTGGGCGGCATGACCAAGACTGATTGGTTGAGAGATAGATAGTTTTTCTCTTGCTTCTTGAGATAGAGTTTTTATTTTGTTGTAATTTATGTTTCTTGGAAGTAACTTTTTGCTTTGTTGTTTGAATTGATTTATTTGAGCTGCTTGTCTTTCTAAATAACCACTGTATTTAATATCTATTTCTACTCCTTCTTGAACATCTAAAGGTAAATTTCTATCCATTAAATCATAATTAATTAGATCTTTACAATGAATATTAGTTCGTCTTAAGAAGTCTGCTAAAGTTAATGAACCTTTAATAGTTGTTCCAGTAGCGATTTTTATTTCCTCAGCGATATTATCACTATCTTTTATACGGTTTTGATTCATTCTTGATTTCTCTATTTCTATAGATTCTTTTTTGGCAATATATATTTTCCATCTTCTTTCATCAATTAGTCCTAGCTGGTATGCGAGTGGAGTTAGTCTTCTATCTGCATTGTCACCTCTTAGTATTAATCGATATTCACTTCGACTTGTTAATACTCTATAGGGTTCTTTTAAGTCTTTTGAAACTAAATCATCAATCATAGTTCCTATGTAACTACTTTCACGACCAAAGATAACTTCAGTTTGATTTTTTACTAATCTTGAAGCATTTAAACCTGCTACTAAGCCTTGGGCAGCTGCTTCTTCGTATCCTGTTGTTCCATTCAGTTGTCCAGCACTGAATAACCCATGTATTTTTTTTGTTTCTAAGGATGGTAGGAGTTGAGTAGCGGGAAGATAATCATATTCAACAGCATAGGCAGGCCTAAGCATTACGCATTGTTCTAATCCTGGAAGGGTTCTCAAAAGCTCCAATTGTAAGTTTTCAGGCAAGCCAGTGGAAAAACCTTGTACATAAATTTCTGGAGTATCTCTTCCTTCAGGCTCTAGAAAAATCTGGTGCGAATCTTTATCAGCAAACCGAACAATTTTGTCTTCGATTGAGGGGCAATATCTTGGCCCTTTGCTATCAATGAAACCACCATAAATAGGAGTTAAATGTAGATTCTTTTTAATAAGTTGGTGAGTTTCTTTTGTTGTACGAGTGATATGGCAACTCATCTGCTCACCACTTTTCCATGATTCAGGGTCAAAAGAAAAAAATCGGTCTGATGCATCACTAATTTGTTCATCAAGAGAACCAAGATCAATACTTCGTCTGTCTACTCTTGCAGGTGTGCCTGTTTTTAAACGATCAGTTGCAAAACCTAATTTTTGTAATTCTTCTGTTAAGCCTTCAGATGCTTGTTCACCTGCTCGACCAGCGCTCATAGATTGATTACCAATCCAAATTCTTCCTCCCAAAAAAGTACCAGTTGTAAGTACGACTGCTTCTGCAGAAAAACTACTTCCAAAATAAGTTTTAATTCCCTTTATTTTCCCAATCCTCTCTGTTTCTTCAGGCTGAAAAAGAATGTCTTTTTTAGAAAAAGTTTCTATTTCGAGGCCTGTAACCATAGCCTCTCGAATCTTAAGATTCGGCGTTTCTCGAAGTACTCTCAGCATTTCATTTGCATATAAGCGTTTATCTGTTTGTGCTCTTAAGGCTCTTACTGCTGGGCCTCTACTTGAGTTAAGGACTCTTTTCTGAAGAGCTGTTAAATCTGCTAATTTTCCTATTATTCCTCCTAATGCATCAACTTCATGGACTAGCTGACTTTTGGCAGGTCCTCCTACAGCTGGATTACATGGCTGCCATGCAATACGATCAAGATTGAGGGTAAATAAAGCAGTATTTAAACCTAATCTGGCTGAGGTTAATGCAGCTTCACAGCCGGCATGTCCACCGCCAACAACAATTACATCAAATATTTCATTAGTGGAATGCTTATTAATCATCAATTAACTCATTTTAGGGTGTCTTGATCTTTTTCAGGAGTTAAGCGGCAAGGTTTCTGAATCTCGTGAATTGAGGTTCAAATAATAATTTAACTGTGCCTACAGGACCATTTCTATGTTTGGTGACGATTACTTCTGTAATACCTCTGTCAGTAGTTTCGGGATTGTAATACTCATCTCTATAAATCATCAAAACCAAATCAGCGTCTTGTTCTATTGAACCTGATTCACGCAGGTCGCTTAGCATTGGTCTCTTGTTAGTTCTTGATTCGACCCCTCGACTTAATTGAGATAGTGCTATCACTGGAACTTTGAGCTCCCTGGCCATACCTTTCAGGCCTCTTGTAATCCTTGAGATTTCTTGTACTCGATTATCTGGTGTACTACCTTCCATTAGTTGCAAGTAATCGATAATAATTAGGCCAAGTTCCTTGCCTTGTTCTGCAATCAATCGTCTACATAATGAGCGCATTTCAAGAACACTTGAATTTGGTTTGTCGTCAATAAAAATTGGTAATTGACCTAGTGTGTTTATACCTTGTCCCAGCAGTGGCCACTCATCCTGCTGTAATCGACCAGTTCTTAATCTTCCGCTTTCAATTCCTACCTCACTAGATAGCAATCTGTAAGTTAATTGCTCTTTACTCATCTCAAGACTAAATATGCACACTGGCAGGTCGTGAAGTTGAGCTACGTTTTTTGCAAGATTAAGGACAATTGATGTTTTCCCCATCGCTGGCCTACCTGCGACAATGATTAGATCGCTTCTCTGAAGACCTTGAGTCATCGCATCAAGATCATAAAAATTTACAGGTATTCCTGCTACAGATGTTCCTAATGAACGACTTTCAATTTCATTAAAAGTACTTGTAAGGATTTCTGCTGTCGGGGTTAGGCCTTTGGACGGTTGCTCTTGGCTAATGGCAAAGATCTTTTGCTCTGCTTGATCTATGGCATCTTCCATTGGAAGACTTTGATCAAACCCTAACTTGATAACTTCATTCCCAGATCGAATTAATTGCCTTCGGAGAAATTTATCACTTATTAATTTTGCAACTTGCTCAATTGAGGCTGTGGATGTAACTCTTTCGACTAATTCGACTAACCGATTATTCCCTCCTATTTTTTCTAATGAATTCGTATCAGCAAGCCATGCACTCATAGCAGTTAAATCTGTTGGTTTACCTTGGCTATGCAGCATTAACGCAGTGCGGAAAATTTCTCGATGTGCAGCAATATAAAAAGCTTCGGGTTGTAAAAAATCTGCTATTCGGCTTATTGCATCAGGATCTAGAAGAATTCCACCCAAAACTGATTCTTCTGCCTCTAAGTTTTGAGGTGGTATTTGGTCGGGTTGAGCTTCAAATCGGGGAGTGTCAAGTTTGGAAGTTTTGGATCTTCCAAACTTTTCAACTGATTTGGACAAATCTCTATTATTTGAGGAGGGGTCGCTAAACATTTATTGAAGCCATGCACCAGGTCTCTTACTTTGGCTACCTATTGGCGATATGCAACTATTAGTAACTAGCAACTTCAAGGTTTATTTCCGCATTTACTTCACTGTGAAGCTTGATTTGAACTTTATATTTTCCTACTCCATGAATTTCGGGCACAGAAATTTCTCTACGATCAATTTCTTTTTTAGTTACCTCCTTAATAACTTCTGCAATATCTCCATTTGTTACGGTTCCAAATAAAACCCCATCTTCACCTACTTGCTTTTTAACTGTAAACCTTCCAATGGTAACGAGAGCTGTTTGGAAATCTATAGCCTCTTGTTTCTTTGCGGCTTCTTTTTCAGCTTGTTTTGCTCTTCTATGCTCGACTTGCTTTAGAACAGTCGGAGTTACTGGTAAGGCTTTTTTATTTGGTAATAAATAGTTTCTTGCATAACCAGGTGCTACTTCTACAAGGTCACCATCTTTACCAAGACTTTTTATGTCTTCATTTAGAACAACTTGAACTCGTTTAGCCATGGATTGATTTAGAGCTATGCTTAATTACTTATGGATAACTTTACGACGCGATAGGTAATCGAATCTTTTTAGCTAGTCCAAGAGCATTTAAAAAACGTATATGTTGCCAAGTTAGGTCAATTTGGTTTTTTTGGAGCCCATGCTTTGCAGAACTTGGGAATGCATGGTGATTATTGTGCCATCCTTCCCCAAATGTTAGAGCTGCTACCCATTTATTGTTTTTGGAATTATCTCCACTTTCATAAGCAATAGTTCCCCAACAATGAGTAGCAGAATTAACGAGCCAGGTTATGTGGTAAACGAAAACAAGACGAAGAGGAATACCCCAAAGGACTAAGGCCCATCCCCCTGCTCCAGTGGCTGTACCAATCCAAAAAAGAAAAGCCCCTAATGGTAATTGAAGAAGTAAAAAATATTTATTTAAAAAGCGATAGTAAGGATCTTTGTTCAAATCACCTGCAAGTCTAGTAACAGCTTTCATTGCAGCTACATCTTCAAACATCCATCCCATATGACTCCACCAAAATCCTTTATTACTGTCATGGTGATCAGCTTCGGTATCAGAAAAAGTATGGTGATGTCTATGTAGTCCAACCCAATCAATTGGTCCATGTTGGCAACTTATTGCTCCACAAGTGGCAAAAAATCTTTCAAGCCACTTAGGTACTTGAAATGAGCGGTGAGATAAAAGGCGATGATATCCAGTCGTGACTCCTAGGCATGCAGTAATCCAATAAAGGATCAGAAATGTAGAGAATGCTTGCCAACTCCAAAATTTAGCTTGCAAGGCGAAAATGGTTAGAGAATGTATTGCTCCCATAAAAAGTACCGTCCCCCATCTTTTTCGTGCCTTTTTGATGTTGTGTCGGGTTGATATTCGAGTCGATAAAGGTTCCTGAAGCTTTCTTGAAGCTTCCATTGCTTTGTCACCAGAGACTGGTTTTGAAAATGGAGCCGAAGCTTCGATCACGCTGGAAACCATTAGTGATGCGTCTAGTTATCGTATATGATAAACGATAAGGATCCTTATCGGACCTTTTCGTTGATTCTGTACGTGATTTGTGAAGTCTGGTTTCCGCGATGAATTAATTGCTGGTCGAAGAGCAATGGCCCACCTGATTCATGTTTGGCATGAGCGTAATGCATGGTCTCATAAGGTTCTTCCTGCTTTAGCTGAATCTCTTGAGTTAGGCAGAGTACATAGCTCTCAGATTTCTAATTTACGAAATGGAAAGCTTGTATCTCCTAGTCCAGAAGTTTTTTTTGTTTTGGGAAAGGTTAATAAAGCTCTATCTCTTGGTCTGAAAAATATCAAAAATCAGTTATCGATAGTTAATCCTGAACTGCTGAAAATTCTTGTTGATTCTGCTATACCAGTTGAGAATAATGATGGAAATCCACTTGCAGCGGGTGACTTCTTTGAGATTTTTGTTGGTTTAGCTTCTTTGCCGTCATCCTTTGATTGGTTTATAGAAGATAATGAGGCCTCTGTTTTAAGTGCATCTCTTGCGGATTATCTTTGCAAAGGTAAGTCATGGCGGATTTGTCGTGAGGAAGTAATGGCTGCTTATCCAGTGAGTAAAAAACAACGAAGAGAGAGATTTGCAGAAGTAATGGCAGGGTTACGAGATTACACAGCTGAGGAACTGGACGGTGAATTATTAGATTTACATGCTACAAACAGGGCATTAAATGCGATTGCAGTAGAAGGCGCAGATGATTTTCTAGAGAGTCTTCGCCAAAGGGGATTATTATTAAAAGATCAAGAAAAATTAGAAATTATTTTTTCTGATTGATAAAAATTATCTCTATTTATGGGCAACAAAATCAATCAAGATATATTTGACGAATCTGCTCAGAAGTTTATTAAATCTATTGAGAAAAAAATATCTACTTCAATTAGAGATCATACTGATCATGTAACTTTTAAATTACAAAAAGTACTGAATGCATTTTCTAAATCACGTTTAAATGTTCAACATTTTGCCTCATTGACTGGATATGGGCATGGAGATTTAGGAAGAGAAGTTATTGATGATATTTTTGCAAATATTTTTAATACAGAGAAAGCAGCAGTAAGACTTCAGTTTGTAAGTGGTACTCATGCGATTACTTCAGCATTATTTGGCGTATTAAGACCAGGAGATAATTTTTTATCTGTAACTGGAAAGCCTTATGAGACTTTGGAGGAAGTGATTGGTTTGAGAGGAAATGGACATGGTTCACTTATTGAATTTGGAATTTCATATGATGATATATCTTTTCAAATAGATGGAAATGTTGATTTTTTGGCTTTAGATAAGGCGTTGGAGATTCCAAGAAAACTAATTTTCATACAAAGAAGTTGTGGCTATACATGGCGTCCATCTTTAACAATTGATGTTATCAAAAGAATTTGTGATTTATGTCATAACAAACAGCCTAATTGTATTTGTTTTGTTGATAATTGTTATGGAGAGTTTGTCGAAGATACTGAACCAACAGATGTAGGAGCTGATTTAATTGCAGGGTCATTGATTAAGAATTTAGGTGGAACAATTGTTCCAACAGGTGGATATGTTGCTGGTAAAGCTGACTTAGTTGATAAAGCTTGTTGTCGTTTAACTGCACCTGGTATTGGCTCAGAGGGTGGGATCACTTTTGATTTAAATAGGATTATTTTGCAAGGCCTTTTTTTAGCTCCTCAGATGGTTGCAGAGTCTTTAATTGGAGCCGAACTTGTTTCAGCTACTTTTAATGAGCTTGGTTTTAAGGTCTCACCTTCCCCAGGTTCTTTTCGAGGAGATTTGATTCAAGTTGTCAGGATTGGTGACCCAAAAGCATTAAAATTAATCTGTAGGTCCTTTCAGGAAATGTCACCGGTTGGATCTTATCTTGATCCAATTCCTGCTTCTATGCCTGGATATGAAAATAATTTAGTCATGGCAGGTGGAACTTTTATTGATGGCAGTACTAGTGAGTTGTCTGCAGATGCTCCGATGAAACCCCCATTTGATCTTTTTATACAAGGAGGTTCACATCGATCACATGTCAAAATTGCTTTAATTCATGCATTATCTAATTTATTTCGGGCAGGATTCATAAAACTGTCCCACAATAATTAAGCGTTGTCTTTATTAGCGCAATGGCGTTTTCCTTTCCCGATCATTTTCGTTTTGCTGATAGTCATGAATATGCTTTTGTTGATAATGAATTCGTTCGAATCGGTATCAGTACATTCGCTGTAGATCAATTGGGGGATATAGTTTTCGTTGATCTTCCTGAGCAAGGCTCATCCATTACTAAAGGATTAACTTTTGGTTCGGTTGAGTCGGTTAAGGCAGTTGAAGATTTGCACGCGCCTATAAGTGGAGAAATTGTTCACAGAAATGATTCGATTTTAGCTAGTCCAGAAGAATTGCAAAATGATCCACATGGTGAAGGGTGGTTGTTAATTGTGCGTCCTGAGCATACAGATCAATTAAAAGAACTCATGGATGCAAGTACTTATACAAAGAAAATATCAGGATGAATGAAGAGTGTGATTATTCATGCTACAAATTGGAAAATTTTTTTCTAATATTGCACTCTATCTAATAACTTAATTGTCTTGTGCTTGAGAGCAAGCTCATTTTCGACAAGGAATCTAATTTTCAGGCTAGACACATAGGTCCAAGCTATGAAGAAGAAGCTTGGATGCTTGAGCAACTAGGTTTCAATGACTTAGAAAAATTTATTTCTTCAGTAATACCAAATGAAATTTTTGATTCAGCTTTGGTTGAGGATGAAGTTCCTTGTGGCTGCAATGAAGTTGAAGCTTTAGACACAATACATAAAATTGCTCAGAGAAATATTCATTTTCGTTCACTTATTGGATTGGGATATTTTTCTACAGTAATTCCACCAGTTGTTCAAAGAAATGTTTTAGAAAACCCTTGCTGGTATACAGCTTATACCCCCTACCAAGCAGAAATTTCTCAGGGCAGGCTAGAGGCTTTGTTTAATTTTCAAACGTTAATTACAGAATTAACTGGTTTGCAGATAGCGAATGCATCGTTACTAGATGAAGCTACGGCAGCAGCAGAGGCCATGAGTTTAAGTTTTGCTGTTAAAAAAGATAAAAATGCTAAACGATTTCTAGTTGATCAAGAAGTTTTTCCTCAAACACTTGCTGTTTTAAAAACTCGTTCCGAACCTTTGGGAATTTCTTTGGAATTGTTTGATCGTAATTGTCCAGAAATTGATAACAATATTTTTGGTGTTCTTCTTCAGCTTCCTGGCAAAAGTGGTGTTGTATGGGATCCTTGTTTATTAATCAAAAAAGTTCACGAAGTTGATGCTCTTGTAAGTGTCGCAATTGATCCCCTAGCTCAAGTTGTTATGAGGCCTATGGGTGAACTTGGCGTTGACATAGTCATTGGAACTGCTCAAAGATTTGGAGTCCCAATTGCCTTGGGTGGCCCACATGCAGCTTTTTTTGCAACTAGGGATAGATATAAGAGGCACATTCCAGGTCGAATAGTAGGAAGCTCTGTTGATGCCGCAGGCAATCCTGCCTTAAGGCTTGCTCTTCAAACAAGAGAGCAACATATACGTAGAGATAAGGCAACCAGCAATATATGTACTGCTCAAGTTTTGTTAGCTATTCTTTCATCATTTTATGTAATTTATCATGGTCCTAATGGACTGATTTCAATAGCAAGGAAAGTGATGAAATATAGAGCTTCTTTTGAAGCTATTTTGAGTGATCTTGAATATCCTATTAATTCAGAAGTAAGGTTTGATAGTGTTGATATTTATTGCCAAGAAGCTCCTCAAATCCATAAGTTAGCATCTTTACAAGGCTTTAATTTTAGGATTCTTCCTCTTGGATCTAATCCTATAGAGTCAAAAGGTTTTGGAGTTACTTTTGATGAATTAAGTTCCGATGAAGAACTTGAAAAAATATATAAAATACTTGCAAAAGTCAAGGGTAAGGGAACTCAAGATCTCTCAAAGATTGTTATTAAAAAAGATTTTCTTGAAGGGATTCCATTAAGAGAAAAACCTTGGTTAGAACAATCTGTATTTAATAAATATCATAGTGAGACAGATCTGATGAGATATATACATCGATTAGTTGTGAAAGATTTTTCATTAGTTCAAGGGATGATTCCTCTGGGAAGTTGTACTATGAAGTTAAATGCAGCGGCAGAGTTACTACCAATTGAATGGAAAGAATTTTCATTAATTCATCCTTTTGCTCCGAAAGAACAGTTCATTGGATATCAGCAAATAATTAATGATTTGGAATTATGGTTGTCTTCTTTGACTGGTTTTGAAGGGGTTTCCTTGCAGCCTAATGCGGGTTCTCAAGGAGAATTAACTGGTTTACTTGTAATTCGTGCATGGCATAATTCATCTGGAGAAGCTCATAGAAATATTTGCTTAATTCCTACCAGTGCCCATGGAACAAATCCTGCAAGTGCAGTGATGTCCGGTTTCCGCGTTGTTTCAGTTAATTGTGATCAATATGGAAACGTTGATCTTAAAGATTTATGTTTGAAAGCAAATACTTACTCAAACGATTTGGCAGCCTTAATGGTTACTTATCCTTCAACACATGGTGTTTTTGAACCAAATATTCGTGAAATATGTGAAATAATTCATACGAATGGCGGACAAGTTTACTTAGATGGTGCAAATTTAAATGCTCAAGTGGGAATATGTCGCCCTGGCAAATATGGCGTTGATGTTTGCCATTTGAATTTGCATAAAACTTTTGCAATTCCTCATGGTGGTGGTGGCCCAGGGGTTGGACCCATAGCCGTTGCTGAACATTTACTGCCTTATTTGCCAGGACATCCAATAGTCAAATGTGGAGGAGACCAAGGAATTCCAGCAGTCTCTGCAGCCCCTTTTGGAAGCGCTGGAATCTTTCCCATAAGTTGGATGTATATTCGAATGATGGGTAAAGATGGATTACGCAAAGCTAGTTCTATAGCAATACTTTCTGCAAATTATTTAGCCAAACGGCTTGATCCCTATTATCCGATTTTATTTAAAGATCCCAATGGCTTAGTTGCTCATGAGTGCATATTGGACTTAAGACCACTCAAGAGTCAATTAGGAATCGAAGTTGAGGATGTTGCGAAGAGATTGATGGATTATGGGTTTCATGCCCCAACGATTAGTTGGCCTGTTGCAGGAACTTTGATGGTTGAACCAACTGAAAGTGAAAGTTTGTCTGAATTAAATCGATTTTGTGATGCGATGATTGGAATACACGAAGAAATTAAACAAATAGAATTAGGAAATGTTGATCCAATAAATAATCCTTTAAAGCAATCTCCTCATACTTTGAATGCAGTCACCTCTGATAGTTGGAATAAACCTTATACAAGAAAAGAGGCAGCTTATCCACTGCCTGAACAGCAAAATTATAAATTTTGGCCTTCTGTTTCAAGAATAAATAATGCTTTTGGAGACAGGAATTTGATATGTAGTTGCCCTTCAGTTGAAGACTTTGAAGAAATGAAGACTGGTTAAAACGTTTTTTTTTAGTTACATTTTGGACGAAAACCTATTTTCGGTTTTCTTTGTGCTGTTTCGCAAAGATTTTTATTCTTCTTTGCCACAGTATTAATTTATATGGGGACAAAATGACCAAAGATAGATCATCTGATCTCTCTGATCTAGCAACTAAGAAAGAGGATTTAGCTTTACCTTCTTTTTCTAATTGTCTGGAAACTCTTTTAAGTAAAGGAGAGCTTTTGCAAGTTTCAGGAACTAACGTAGTTAGAGTGCCTTTTGGAGTACGTCAGCCAAGGAAACAAAGACCAGCCAGAGCAAATAACTGGGCTACCTTGGTTCTTCCATTGCAATCATTTGATTCACCTTCTCCACCACCTCACGCTGCATAGATAACTAAGCAGCAAGACTGGATTGTTTTTTTTCTAGTACGTTTTTATAATAATTTCTCAATTGAGTAGTGGCTCCCATCCATCCCCATTGCTCTGCTTCTAAACGAGCAGATTTTCTCAACGCTATTCGCTCTACCTCATTACCTAATAATCTTTTTGTTGCTTCAATCAAACTAACCGCCCCATCATCTTCACCATCAGGATTATATAAACACCCATTTTTACCATCAGAGATAATATCTGGGATTCCACCTTTATTTGCACCCACGACCGGACATCCTGCTGCCATGGCTTCTAATAGAACTAGGCCAAGAGTTTCTGTGCTTGATGGAAATAAAAAGGCATCTCCAGAAGCATAGGCACTGGCTAGTTCATTCCCGCTCAAATAACCTACAAAGGTTGTTGCGGTTCCTTTGAATATCTTTTCTAATTGTTGTCTATATGGTCCGTCACCAACTAATGCAAGTCTTGTTTTGGGTAATGCCTCAAGAACAGGTTTAATTCTTTCGATTTGTTTCTCTGCAGAAAGTCTTCCCACGTAAATAAGCAGTGACCCTTCATCACTGAATTTTCCTAATAGACGAGCTCTCATTTGATCGTCTCGTAAATCAGGTCTAAAAATGTCTGTATCTACTCCTCTTTGCCATAAAGCTGTGTTTTGAATACCTTTCTCTGAAAGTTCTTCAACCATTGCAGTTGAAGTGCAGAGATTCAGAGTTGCTTGATTATGAGCAGCTTTCAGTAATTCCCATAAAAGTGGTTCCAACATCCCCATGCCATAGTGTTCGAGATATTTAGGTAAATGTGTGTGATAACTGGCTATTAAAGGAATATTATTGGTTTTAGCTAGCCAAATACCTCCTAAGCCCAGTACAGCAGGGTTTACAACATGTATAAGATCAGGTTTGAATTTTTCCAATTCTTCTGATACTGCTGGCCCAGGGAGTCCTAACTTGAGTTCTGGATATAACGGTAGAGGCATTGCTGCCACACCTATCACTTTTGCTCCCATATAGCTTGATGGACAACCTTCTGGACAGAAAATAATAACTTCATCACCTAATTGGACTAGATTTTGAATAGTTTTGGTAAGTCGGGTTACTATTCCATCAACTTTGGGCAGGAAGGTTTCGGTAAAAAAGGCTATCTTCACTTTGCTGGACTATAAGGGATTTGGTATTGGATACATTTATGATTCATTTATTGCTTTTTCTTGGGTTGATGTCCAAGCAGATACACAAGGTATTCGTTTTAGATCACAACGATTAGACCATTTCTTCGCAACATCCACAACTTCGGCAAGCAAACCATCGTCAAGAGTCGTTGGATTTAATCCCAGTTCAATAAAACAACGGTTGTCGACGATTAAATCATTTTCAACAGCTTCATTTCTTGGATTTGGAAGAAAGTTAATTTTTGCTCCAGTAAGTGATGCAATTTTCTTGGCTAATTCTCCTACTTGATGACTTTCAGTCATTTGGTTGAAGATTTTTACTCTTTCTCCTTGTTCTGGTGGATTCTCTAACGCTAGTTGTACACATTTAACTGAATCACGAATATGAATAAAAGCTCTAGTTTGTCCTCCTGTGCCATGGACTGTTAAAGGATATCCAATAGCGGCTTGCATTAAAAATCTATTAAGTACTGTTCCATAGTCACCATCGTAATCAAAACGATTTGTAAGCCTTGGATCACGACTTGTAGCTTCTGTATTTGTTCCCCATACGATGCCTTGATGAAGATCCGTTATTCTGATTTGATCGTTTTTGTTGTAGTAGAGAAAAAGTAATTGGTCGAGCGTTTTTGTCATGTGATAAACGCTACCAGGGCTTGCTGGGTGAAGAATTTCTTCTTCAAATCGACTGCCGTCTGGTTGAGGTACTTCAACCTTTAAGTATCCTTCAGGGATGGTTGCTCCACGATGAGAGCCATAACCATAAACACCCATCGTTCCAAGGTGAACGATATGAATATCGAGTTTTGATTCAACTATTGCAGCAAGAAGGTTATGAGTTCCATTCACGTTGTTATCAACGGTATACCTTTTTGTTGCACTGCTTTTCAT
Source organism: Prochlorococcus sp. AG-315-I14 (assembly GCA_003283665.1). The sequence continues at coordinate 13,589 of QBWF01000009.1, forward strand.
GGAATACGGAGCAGCTCGTTGTTCAGCAAAATGAACAATCGAATCAGGCTTTTCTTCAATTAAGAGATCTAAAAGCCTTTGATATTCAGAAGAGAGATCTAAATGGATAAATCTCATCGGCTTACCGCCGATTTCAGACCAAGCGTTTACCCTTTCACCAATACTTGAGATTGGTGTGAGGGACTCAACTTCAAGGTCAACATCGATTTTTCGACGGCTCAGATTATCCACGATTAAAACATCGTGACCTTTATCCGCCAGATTCACCGCGCATGGCCATCCGCAGAAGCCATCGCCGCCAAGAACAAAAACTTTCACCCCAAACTCCAAAATAAAGAGCGAATGCTCATATTCTTCAAGCTACTACAAGGGTTTCACTTGATTGTTAAAGAAAACGCAATAAGTCCAATTACAAGGATACCTCCACCAAGGGTAAAAAGCCAAGAACCTTTGTTGTTACTGCTTTCTTTTAAGAGCACTTCAATTTTGGGTTCATTTGCAAAAGCATTAAGTCGACCTTCACTTTCTTTAGTTACTGTCATGATTTTTGGTCAACTTTGTTATTACGTTACTAATTTTTAAGGTTTTAATCTAATTTTTTGAAATAACTCCATCAAAAGGTGAACTTGGGCTAGCAAGTGTGCTTTTTTTGAGTCTTCCAGACAAGTAAGCATCTCTTCCTGCTTCAGTAGCTTTGGAGAAAGCCTCAGACATTAAAACAGGACTGTTTGATAATGCAATTGCGCTGTTTATAAGAACTGCGTCCGCTCCCATTTCCAGTGCTTGTGCTGCCTCGCTAGGAACCCCAATCCCTGCATCAATAATTACTGGAATTTGAGATTCTTCTATAATTATCTCAATATTTGCTGCATTTCTTATGCCTTGAGCGGATCCAATGGGAGATCCAAGCGGCATTACAGTTGCGCAGCCAATCTCTTCAAGTTTTTTTGCAATTAATGGATCAGAATTTATATAAGGAAGAACAGTGAAACCTTCTTTTACTAATTGCTCTGCTGCTTTTAACGTACCGATGGGGTCGGGTAGTAAATATTTCTTGTCAGGAATGACCTCAAGTTTTACAAAATTATTAGTTTCTTGACCAGCTAATTTTGCTAATTCTCGTCCTAGTCTTGCTACTCGAATAGCATCTTCTGCATTAGTGCAACCAGCTGTATTTGGTAACATCCAAATTTTCTTCCAATTGATAGCTTCCATTAAACCTTTATGTCCTTTTTCTGACCCTTTAATTCTTCTTACAGCGACAGTAACTATTTCACATTTGGTTTTTTCTAAACTCTTTTGCATTAGTTTCAATGAAGAGTATTTTCCAGTTCCAACTAAGAGTCTGCTTTTGAACTCTTTATCACCAATTTTAAGCAATTGATCTGAGACTTTCATAGTTAATAATATTTTTAATGAAAATGTATTTTTTAGAAGCCTTTTTTTTGAAAAGACTGATTGTTTTTAATTCCTGTACGACGTTCAATTTTTTTAATTTGTAAATTTGCAGTTTTATTATCAGGGTCAAATTTTAAGACTTCTTGATAATGTTGATAAGCTTCAGTTTCTTGGAGTAATTGTTGATAAGCAAATCCAAGATTATTTAGAGCTACAGAATATTCTGACTTCGCTTTTAAAGCTTTTTTATAATGAATAACAGCAGATTTAAAGTCATTTTGAGCAGCAAGAGCAAAGCCTAGGGCATTCTCTATAAGTGCTTTGGCTTCATCTGGTTCATTTTCAAGTTGTTTTAGTGCTTTTTTTAAAGTTGATGTAGCTTGTGGAAATAATCTTTTTCTTAATTGAACAGAAGCCATTTCATACATCATTGCAGCATCTTTTTCAATATCAGAACCTGTTTTTTCTAAATCTATCAGTCTCATTTCATCTTTCCTCACCTTGAAAAGTTGTCGACCAACTAATATTGCAATTATTAATAAAAGACAACATAAACCAATTAAATAGGTCTGAGGCAGGTTATTAAGCATCATTTTTTAGCACATGAATTGACCTGGATGATTTCTATATATTTTTGTTTTGATTAATAAATACATTTAATTTAATCCATTTTTTTATCTTGTCTATCCTGAATTAATTTTGTCGGAATCATTATAATTATCTTAAAAATTATATTCAGCCTTTCACTTCAGATGCAATATTTGTGAAGCTTTTAGGATCTATGACGGCTAATTGAGCCAACATTTTTCTATTGATTCTTACGTCTTCTTTTTTTAACCCACCCATAAACCTGCTATAGCTCAAACCATTTAACCTTGCAGCTGCATTAATTCTTGCAATCCATAAACGTCTGAAATCACGTTTGCGACGTCTTCTGTCTCTATAGGCATTACATAAAGCCTTCATCACTCTTTGGTTAGCAGTACGAAACAGCGTTCCGTTTCCGCCTCTAAAACCTCTAGCTAAACGTAGAATTTTATTTCTACGTTTTCGGGCGACATTACCTCTTTTAACGCGTGCCATAATTAAAAATCAATAGTAGTAATAGATTATTTGAAGTAGTTTTTATGCATAAGGGAGCATAAGACGAACATTGTCAGCATCACGTTCGTCAACCACAGCTTTTGTGGAAAGGTGCCTCTTTAATTTCCTGCTTTTATGATCGAGTAAGTGATTGTGAAAGGCTCGACGCCTCATGAACTTGCCAGTGCCAGTTGCTTTGAACCGCTTTGCGGCAGCTTTGCGGGTCTTTAGCTTAGGCATTGAACATGAATGTTTAGTTAGCAACAATAAGACCTAAGGCGTACTTAAGCCAACCCAAAAATTATTAAATTATTAATGACATGAGATGTTTATTGTGATTAAAAGCTATTTGAAAGCACAAAATATTCGATTTCTTGTCTTTAGTTTTGTTCTTTTTTATGGGTTTCAACATGCAAATGATTCTTCTGCTTCACTTTTGGTAGAAAAAAAACGGCTCCCAACTCATCCAATTCTTCCAAAAACAGCTTCAATTAGTAAAGAGAAAAAAGTCTTGTTAGTTGGATTAGAATCTTATTTAGGAAGAGAAGTTAAAAATAGTCAAAGTTCTTCATACTTACGTTTATCTGGGAATAACAAAAGCTTGATTTTGGAAGATGCTAATGGAGTTATTCATAAATCTAAAGAGATAAATATTGGTTGGAGAAGCAAACCTTTAGAACATCCAAAAATATTTGGTCGTCAAATCATTGGTCCTTTCGCAAGTTTTGAATCTGCTGAAAGAGTTGCAAATGATTTAAAAAATAAAAGCATCAAAACAACTATTGCTCATCCGAGCGATTGGGAGATTTGGTTGTCAGAGGAGGTGAAGATTCCCAAGTCAATAAAATCTACTTTTCAAAAGATCAAAGTTCTCAAAAAAGTTGTTCCTTTTTTGGATGTAAAAATTGGCAAGATTTCGTTAGAAGGTCCTATTACTATTCACGCTCCAGATGGCTTGAACTGGAAAGATGGTATTTATTCGGGTCCATTTTCTATTCAATTGGATGCTTACGGTAGCTGGACTTTGGTTGAGCATGTTCCTTTAGAACGCTATTTACTCGGTGTTGTTCCATATGAAATCGGATCTAATTCACCTCCTGCAGCATTAGCAGCGCAGGCAGTGCTTGCTAGAACATGGGCTATAGCTAATAGTCATAGGTTTGATATTGATGGATATAACCTCTGCAGTGATACACAATGTCAGGTTTATAAAGATCCCTCTAAGACAAGTAAAAAAATCAAAAATGCCATCTTGAAAACCACTGGAAAAATTCTTACTTGGAATCAAAAACCAATTAGTGCTGTTTATCACGCTACAAATGGTGGAGTAATGGCTTCATACGATGAAGCATGGTCAACGACGCCAGTACCGTATTTAACAATGCGATTAGATGGCCCAGCATCTTGGTCTGGTGAAGTGAAATTACCGTTATCTAATGAAAATAACTTGAAATCTTTTTTGTTAGCTCATCCTAAGGCCTTTGGTTTTGATCACTCCCTTTTTAGGTGGACTAGAGTTTTTAATAGTTCTGAGATAGCAGCTCAGTTAAGAGTGGCTAACAAAGTTCCTGGATCTTTTTCTCCAGAAACAATCGAGGTTTTGAAAAGAGGACCAAGTGGCAGAGCGATAGTTTTGAAAATTGTTGAAAAAAATGGATCTGAATTATTACTAAGACTTGATGAGATTCGACGAGTCTTTCGTCAATTACCTAGCACTTTATTTGTTGTTAATGAAGTTAAAGAAGGTCAATGGCATTTTTTTGGTGGAGGTTTTGGTCATGGGGTGGGAATGTCCCAGTCTGGGGCTATAGAGTTGGGAAGAAATGGTTGGACTACTGAGCAAATTCTTTCGCATTATTATCCAAAAACAAAATATGAATTTTTGCCTTAGAGAGTAAATCACCTTAGAGTCATTAGCTGACCGATGTAAGCTCCATGGCATTAGCCAAAATCAGAGGAGATAATCGTCGCAGTAAGTCTGTATTCTTTTTGATTTGCTGCGGTTGGGCAGGAGCTTTTCCTCATTTCCTTGACCCTGCAATAAATCTTTTACCTGCACTTACGCTTGCTTTTTTATTAGGTGGTTATGGCTTAAATGTGGTTTTAGGAGATCGAAGAGAGAACTATCAATTAAAAAAAGATGAAATATTCATTAATCAAAAATACCTTGAGACATTACCGACGGTTGATGTTTTGGTGGCGGCTCGTGATGAAGAAAATGTAATTGAGCGATTAGTTGACAGGCTATTATCTATTGAATATCCAGAAGAGAAAATATCTATTTGGATTATTGATGATGGTAGTCAGGATCGTACACCTATTTTATTAAATAAATTAAGCGAGAAATTTCCCAGTCTTCATATACATAGTCGTAAAAGATTTAGTGGTGGTGGTAAATCAGGAGCGCTTAATTCAGTTTTGAAAGTAGTTAATGGAGAATGGCTATTTGTTCTGGATGCTGATGCTCAGGTGCAGCAGGACACTTTACTTAGAGGTATCACTCTTGCTTTGAAAGGCGGGTGGTCTGCTATTCAGCTAAGAAAAGCTGTTGTTAATTGTCAGCAGAATCAACTTGCATCTTTTCAAGCAATGGAAATGGCAATGGATGCAGTTATTCAGAGAGGTCGATTAACTACTGGAGGTATAGCTGAATTACGAGGAAATGGTCAGCTAATAAATAGAAAAATACTTGATTCATGTGGTGGATTTAATGAACAAACAATCACTGACGATTTAGACTTAAGCTTTCGTCTTTTACTAACTAGAGCATCAATTGGAATAATGTGGGATCCTCCAGTTCAAGAAGAGGCCGTAACATCTATCTCAGCACTTTTCAGGCAGAGACAAAGATGGGCTGAGGGTGGGCTTCAAAGATTTTTTGATTATTGGCCATTACTAATATCAAAAAGCTTGAATTATAGAAATAAACTAGACTTAGCTTGTTTCTTTTTATTGCAATATGCATTACCAATTGTATCTTTTATAGATGTTATTATATCAATTTTAATTGGTAAAATGCCTTTATATTGGCCTCTTTCTATTTCTGCATTTAGTGTATCTGGCTTGGCGTACTGGAAAGGATGTAATGGGAGAAGTGAAGGTCCTGAATTGCCAACAGGTAATATTATTAATATATTAGGCTCATTAATATATCTTGGTCATTGGTTTTTTGTTATTCCTTATGTGACTTTTAAAATGTCTATATATCCTAAGAAACTAGTTTGGGTTAAGACTAATCATATTGGCTTTTGATTTTTATATTAATTGTCTTCAAGGTTTACAACCTCTCCATTGAAAAAGTCTGCAAATTGCTTTGCTTGATTATCAATTGACTTGCCGTTTATAGTTTTCAAATTATTACTTGAATCTTGTTCTAAGTCTTTTGGTATTTCTTGATCTAATTCTTTGATATCTTTTTCTCTTTGTATAGGTTTAGTTTCATCAATAATACTCTTTATTTGTTTTAGTTCGGTTGGTGTTTCTTTTTGAGGTTTAGATACTTCTTCTAATTGCTTTATTAAAATAATTCGTTTTGGAGATCCTAATGCTTTTTTAAATGCTTCTTCTATTAAATTTTTACGGCTTTCGATCATACTTATCCATTTTGATGAGATGGCTATTTCTGCTGAATCGTCATTTAAACTTGCGAGCTTTGCTTGCTGAGATAGGAGCATTTTTGTTGAAGGAAGCTCTAGCATTGCTAAAACCTTGTTCCAAAGATCATCTAAATTAATATTTTCGGAGGTCTGATTGTCTTGTTCTATTATTTTATCTTGAAGGATTTCTTTTCTTAAAGAAGAAGCTTTAATTTCAGGCTTACTTTGAATACTTTCATTCTGATAGTTTATTATGACTTTTTCGTCAGATTTCAATTTTTCGATATTATTTTTAGGTGCTATGTTTTCTTCTGATAGTAAGCCTAAGAGAAGAATTTCCAACCATAATCTAGGTTGTATACTATTTCTAATTTGGCTTTCTGAACCTTTTAGTTTTGATTGTAAATTCAGAATATGGTCAAGTTCTATCTCGTTTGCAAGGCTTGTGATGCTTTGATTATGTTCTTGAGAAATATTACATAAACTACTCGGATTATCTGCTACCTTTGTGATGACTAAATCTCTTAAGATTGATGCAATGCCTTGAAGTATCGCGATTGGCTCTTTACCTTTCTCAAGTAGTTCTCGACAGGTATTTAAAATCAGTTTAGGATCTTTATGTGTAAGTGCTTTTGCTAATTTGATTAATTCTTCTTCCGGTACAGCACCTATTAAGTTGAAGATTGTTGATATTGTGATTGGTGAGGGGAGTAAACTAAGTTGATCAAGCATGCTTTCGGCATCTCTTAATCCTCCCTGAGAGCGTTTAGCTATTAAAAATAAAGCTTCTTCGTCAATTATTATTCCTTCTTTAGCTGCAATATTTTCTAAATGATTTTTTAAATCATTTAGTGCAATTCTACGAAAATCAAAGCGCATACAACGGCTGAGGATTGTTGGTAGAACCCTTTGTGGATCTGTAGTTGCAAGGATGAACACAACTCTTGGAGGTGGCTCTTCTAAAGTCTTTAGAAGAGCATTGAATGCTGCTGTTGAGAGCATATGGCATTCATCAATTACATAGACTTTCCATCGAGCTTGTACAGGAGCAAATCTAGATCTTTCAATTAATTCACGTATATTTTCAACGCCTGTATTCGACGCTGCATCAATTTCAATAATATCTAAGGCATCGCCTGAACTGATTCTTAGGCAAAGCTCACACTTGTCGCAGGGCTCTGTTGTGGCATCTTTACTCTTCAAACAATTTAGTGACTTTGCAAAAATTCTTGCACTAGATGTTTTTCCAGTTCCTCTTGGCCCAGAAAAGATATATGCGGGAGCAATTCGATTACTTACTAGTGCCTGCTTTAGTGTTGTGGTAATGGGTTCTTGACCAATAAGCTCGTCAAATCGTTTAGGTCGGTATTTGTGATGTAATGGTTGATAAGCTTTTATCATGCTGAGAAAGCTGACGTTTGAGGAAATTTAATTATCTTTTTTTGGATTATAATAATATTGAAAAGTATAGACGAGACAACTTGCAAAGATATTTATTAGTAACTTTTATTTTCTAATAAATATTTATTTCTGATTTATATGGTCTAATATTTTTGATTTGTCTAATTCTACATCACTAAATTAGTATTTTTTTAGGCAGACTCTTTCACTATTCTATTTTTAGTTGCTTGAAGTGAAACAATTTTACCACCTGTTATTTCATCTACCATTTCCTTGGTTATTTTAAAATCTTTGATATTTGATTGAGATGGAAGATCATACATTATGTCCAGCATTATTTCTTCAATAATTCCCCTAAGTGCTCTAGCCCCAGTCTTTCTTCGATAAGCTTCTTGAGCAATTGCTTCCACAGCATTTTCATCAAATGATAGTTCTACATTATCCATACTTAATAGAGTTCTAAATTGTTTAACTAGAGCATCTCTTGGCTCAGTGAGAATAGATTCAAGGGCCTTTGCATTTAATGGTTCTAAAATTGCACTAACTGGCATTCTTCCAATGAATTCAGGAATTAGACCGTATTTCACAAGATCATCAGGCTCTAGGTTTTCAATTAAATTTGCTCCTTTCATGTCACGATTTGATTTATTTCTAGATCTGTTTTCGGTTGGAATAAATCCAATTGAATTTTTCCCAAGTCTTTTTTGGACTAAATCCTCTAAGCCTACAAATGCACCGCCGCAAATGAAGAGGATTTGACTGGTATCAATTTGAATAGAATCCTGATAGGGATGCTTTCTCCCTCCTTGAGGAGGAACATTAGCAACGGTCCCTTCTAGCATTTTTAAAAGAGCTTGCTGAACTCCTTCTCCCGAAACATCTCTTGTTATGGAGGCGTTTTCACTTTTGCGGGCAATTTTATCAATTTCGTCAATATAAATAATCCCTCTTTGAGCTAGATCAACATCCATGTCTGCTTTTTGAAGCAGTCTTAAAAGAATATTCTCTACATCCTCTCCAACATAACCAGCTTCTGTAAGAGTTGTTGCATCAGCGACTGCAAATGGAACATCAAGCATTTCCGCTAAAGTTTGAGCTAATAATGTTTTTCCGCAACCTGTTGGACCAACTAAGAGAATATTAGATTTTTGTAATTTGGTTGCTGTTAAATCCGTTTCTCCAGAGCCATCTCCTTTCCAAGCGAGTCTTTTATAGTGGTTATATACAGCTACAGAGAGAATTTTCTTAGCTGGTTCTTGACCTACAACTTGTTCATCAAGAAATTTTTTAATTTGAAGAGGCTTTGGAATTGAAGCAAGAGTAGGAGCAGGTTTTTTTTGTGTGGAAGATGTTGAAGTTGCTTTGCGTTTTTGCTCATTACTACTGCGATTTGTGCTTTGATTATCAATAAGTTCTTCATCTAGAATCTCATTGCATAAATCAATACATTCGTCGCATATATATACTCCTGGACCAGCGATTAATTTTCTCACTTGATCTTGGGCTTTGCCACAAAAGGAGCATTTCAGATGGGCCTCAAATTTTGCCATCGAGCTCTTTCAAAAATAAAGGTTTATTAGACCGATAAATTGTTTTCAGTCTTAATTCATAGCTTCGTTGAAGATCACTGTACTGTCAGTTTTCCTTAACGATTCATATTGAGTTAAGACCAGAAACAACTTTGTCAATCAGGCCATATTCAACCGCTTCTTTAGGAGAAAGGAAGTGGTCTCTATCAGTGTCTTCAGAAATTTTCTCAATATTTTGGCCAGTATGTTCAGCTAAGAGTGTGTTTAGTGTGTCTTTTAGGTAAAGAATTTCTTTAGCTTGGATTTCAATTTCCACAGCCTGACCCTGTGCCCCACCTAGAGGTTGGTGGATCATGATCCTGGAATTAGGTAGAGCTAGCCTTTTACCTTTAGTACCGCCTGATAATAAAAAAGCTCCCATGCTTGCAGCTAGTCCATAGCAGATTGTCACGACATCAGGACTGACTTGCTGCATGGTGTCATAGATAGCTAGTCCTGCAGTCACTGAACCTCCAGGCGAGTTGATATAAAGTTGAATATCTTTCTCCGGATCATCAGCTTCTAAAAAAAGCATCTGAGCGACAAGTGCATCTGCAACTTGATCATTAACATCGGTTCCAAGGAAAATAATTCTTTCTCTAAGCAAACGCGAATAGATATCAAATGCTCGATCTCCTTGACCTGATTGTTCAATAACTGTTGGCAAGACCCCAGGACCTGAAAATAGACCTGCTTCTTTCCAATAACTACTTATGGGATGATTCGCTCTTGCTTCAATCACTCGCAAAAATTCAGATCGTTAACATCTTTAATCTATGAGGATAATCTAGGATTTGGGCGATTTTGAACTTTTCGTTTCTTTCTCATCAATATTTATCTTCTTCTTTGAGCTGGTAGTACTTGTTTTTTTACCTTTCTTTTTTGTATCTTCTACTGCGGGAGTAGGAGCCTTTTCATTAACTGTATTATTTTCTTCAAGCCAAATAAATAATTTTTCTTGTATTAAATCATCTGCAATAGCTTTTCTCAGTTGATCAGGCGAAATATTTTTATCTTTTGAAAGTTTTAGTTCAGCTTGTACTTCTTTAAATTTGGACTTTATTTCATCTTCTGAGACTTCAATTTTTTCTGATGCAGCTAGTGCATTTAAAGCAAGTTTTTGACGAACTTTTTTTTCTGCGTCTTCTCGAGATGATTCCATAAGTGATTTAACAATCTCAGGCGTAAACATTGTTTTGACATCAATTCCTTGTTGTGCAAAATTTTGTGCTGTTTGTTCAACTATTACTCTAACTTCTTGATCTATAAGGCTTTTGGGTAACTCAACTTCCAGTTCTTTTACCAAAGCATCAAGTAATGAATCTTGGCGATTTTTAAGTTGCCGATTCCTTACATCTTCTTTTAGCCTCTCTTCAAGATCAGAACGAAGTTCAGCCAAAGTGTCTTTATCACTGGCTTGTTTTGCAAAATCATCATTTAGCTCAGGTAATTCTTTAGTTTTTAAGTCTTGAAGAGATACTTGAAATTCTGCTTTTCTTCCACAGGCTTCTTTTTGTTGATAATCATCAGGAAACTGACATTTTAAAAGCTTTTTATTATTTATTTCCATACCTATAATTCCTTCAATAAAACCAGGAATCATTTTCCCTTCTTCAAGTTCAATCTCTATCGACTCTGCGTTTCCTCCTTCAATTTCACTACCATCATCTGCAAAAGTTCCTTTAAAACTAACTAAAGCAATATCACCTTTTTGGGCAGATCTATCATTGACGGGGACTTTAGTTGCAAGTTGATTCCGAGATTGCTCAATTAACTCTTCAACTTTTTTGGGGTCAAAGTTAATACTTTCTACTTCGGCTGTTAGGCCTGAAGTTTTTTTCAATATTGGGTCTGGGGCAATATCAGTTTCTAATGTCAATTTGAGTATCTTTTCTGGATTGAAATCTTCTAGCAAAGAATCAAAATCTTCTGACAGCTCAGGTTCACATAATGGTTCGATACCTTCCTGATCCAATGATTCTTTCCATACAGCTTGTAAAAGTGTTTCTAAAGCAGAGGCTTTTATTCTTCCTACACCAAGTTGTTGAAGAACTACTGCTTTAGGAACTTTCCCTTTTCGAAAACCAGGAATTGCTATCGACCTGCTTAATTTATTTAAGGCTTCTGCATAACTGTTTTTGCATCTATCTGCAGGAACTTCTATCTCTACAGCAATTCTGCTTTTTGGGGCAGGCTTCGTTTTTACTTTTAATTTTGAAACACTCATTGAATAGCAATTCTGAAATTGGTTAGCTTAATAAAGCGTTGGATCACTTCAAAGGCTATTGTGGCCTAAAAAGCATCAAAAAATTTAGTATTTGTTGATTTTTCCAATAAGAAGGTTTTTTTCTTATCAAAAACTTTTCAATTTTTCCTTAATTAAGTTTGAACTCTAACTTCCTTTTACCAGATAGACCTCTTACTGTTGCTGTCCTTGGATCAAGTGGGGCAGTAGGAAAAGAATTATTAGTTTTGCTTGAAGAGAGATCTTTTCCAATTCAAAATTTAATTTTATTAGCCTCTGAACGTTCTTCTGGGAAAAATCAGATTTTTAATGGAGAGAAATTAACAGTTCAAGAGACAACTTCAGATAGTTTTAATGGAGTAGATCTGGTTTTAGCTTCTGCGGGTAGTTCTATATCGCGTAAATGGAGGGAAGTTATCAATGCTTCTGGTGCTGTGATGATTGATAATTCCAGTGCATTTCGCATGGATGATGATGTCCCTTTGGTTGTTCCCGAAGTTAATCCCTCGGTAGCGAATACTCACAGAGGATTGATTGCGAATCCAAACTGTACAACGATTTTATTAGCCCTTGTCTTATCCCCTTTAGCCAAGAAAATACCTCTTAAAAGAGTTGTTGTTTCTACTTATCAATCTGCTAGTGGTGCAGGTTCTAAGGCAATGGAGGAATTGGAAAGACTTAGTCAAGAAGTTTTAGATGGATTGACTCCCGAAAGTAAAGTTCTCCCTTATTCCTTAGCATTTAATCTTTTTCTTCATAACTCTCCTTTGCAATCGAATAATTATTGTGAGGAAGAAATGAAAATGGTTAATGAAACTAGAAAAATTCTTGGTACCCCGAAACTTTCATTAACAGCTACATGTGTTCGAGTTCCAGTATTAAGGGCACATTCAGAATCTGTAAATATTGAATTTACAGAACCTTTTTCGACAGAGGAAGCATATAGGATTTTGCGAACTTCACCTGGAGTTCAAATACTCGAAGATATAGGCAAAAATCGTTTTCCAATGCCCATAGATGTTGCTGGAAAAGATTTAATATCTGTAGGCCGAATTCGACAAGATATTAGTAATCCGAATGCTATTGAATTATGGCTTTGTGGTGATCAAATAAGAAAAGGAGCCGCATTAAATGCTGTTCAAATTGCTGAACTTCTATTAAAAAAAACATGAATCATTCAGCGATTGAATCACCAACACCTTTTGGAAGGTTGTTAACTGCCATGGTTACGCCTTTCAATGAAAATGGAGGCGTGGATTATTCATTGGCTGCTGATTTAGCTAATTATTTAGTAGATCAAGGTTCTGATGGAATAGTTGTATGTGGAACAACGGGTGAATCACCAACTTTGACTTGGATAGAGCAGCAAAAGATGTTGGAAACGGTTCGCAATGCCTTAGGCACTAGGGCAAAAGTATTAGCTGGAACAGGGAGTAATAGTACCTCTGAGGCAATTGAAGCAACGAAAGAAGCAGCAAACTCGGGAGCTGATGGAGCTTTAGTAGTTGTTCCGTATTACAACAAACCACCTCAAGAAGGCTTAGAAGCTCATTTTCGATCTATTGCAAATGCTGCGCCAGAATTACCTTTAATGCTATATAACATTCCAGGACGCACAGGATGTTCGATTTCACCTAGTATTGTTAGTAAGCTTATGGACTGCAGTAATGTAGTTAGTTTTAAAGCAGCAAGCGGTACAACAGAAGAAGTGACTCAATTAAGAACTCAATGTGGCCCAGGTTTGGCTGTATATAGCGGTGATGATGCTTTGGCTTTGCCAATGCTTTCTGTGGGAGCAGTAGGTGTTGTCAGTGTTGCTAGTCATCTAGTAGGTCCTAACTTGAAGAAAATGATTGAGAGTTATTTAAAAGGGAAATATAGTGATGCTCTGTATTTGCATGAGCAATTACAACCTCTTTTTAAAGCTCTTTTCGCGACTACAAACCCTATTCCTGTTAAGGCGGCACTCGAAGCAATTAGTTGGTCTGTTGGCCCTCCTCGTAGTCCTTTAGTTTCGTTGAACAACGAAATGACAGAAGAACTTATGAAGATACTTGTTTCTTTGAGATTGATTTGATTCTTTTCTACGTTTCGAGTTAATCGGTCCTTCCTTCAAGTAAAAACAAATTTTTCGCATACTTTTCCATGACAAGTTCAATGAATTCTCAAAGGTCCAGAAATAATCAATCAAAAGATGCATGTTTGAGGATTATTCCTCTAGGAGGTCTTGGTGAGATTGGTAAAAATACCTGCGTTTTTGAATATGGTGATGACATCATGATTCTTGATGCTGGCCTTGCCTTCCCCACGGATGGGATGCATGGAGTAAATGTTGTCATGCCAGATACAACCTATTTACGCGAGAATCAAAATCGTATACGCGGCATGGTTGTTACTCACGGACATGAAGATCATATCGGTGGTATTGCTCATCATTTGAAGAATTTTAATATTCCTATTATTTATGGTCCTCCTCTGGCTATGTCCATGCTTAGGGGAAAGATGGAAGAATCAGGTGTGGCTGATAGGACCACAATTCAAGTATGCGGTCCAAGAGAAGTAATCAAAGTTGGACAACATTTTTCAGTAGAATTTGTCAGGAATACACACTCAATTTCAGATAGCTATTGCTTTGCTGTGACTACTCCAGTTGGAGTAATCTTTTTTACTGGTGATTTTAAATTTGATCAAACACCACCTGATGGCCAGCCTGCTGATTTGGCTAGAATGGCTCATTATGGTGAGAAGGGTGTTTTATGTCTTTTGTCAGATTCAACTAACTCAGAAGTACCTGGATTCACTCCTTCTGAATACTCTGTGTTCCCTAATTTAGATAGATATATCGCTACGGCAGAAGGCAGAGTAATGGTAACTACATTTGCTAGCTCCACTCATCGTGTTTCAATGCTTTTGGAGTTAGCGATGAAGAATGGAAGAAAGGTTGGGTTGTTAGGACGTTCGATGTTGAATGTAGTTGGAAAAGCAAGGGAGCTAGGCTATATGCGTTTCCCAGATGATTTGTTTTTCCCAATTAAACAAATCAGGGATTTGCCAGATAGAGAAACCTTTTTGTTGATGACTGGGAGCCAAGGAGAGTCAATGGCTGCGTTGAGTCGTATTGCACGAGGAGAACATCAACATGTTCAGTTGAAAACTAGCGATACTGTTATTTTTTCAGCTAGTCCGATTCCAGGTAACACAATTTCTGTGATGCATACAATCGATAAGCTTGTAAAACTTGGAGCAAAAGTTATTTACGGAAAAGATAAAGGTATTCATGTTTCAGGTCATGGTTGCCAGGAAGATCAGAAATGGATGCTTGCCTTAACTAAACCAAAATATTTTATTCCAGTTCATGGGGAATACAGAATGCAGGTTCTTCATGGAAAAACTGCTGTATCAATGGGAGTAGCACCTGAAAATGTATTGGTTATGGAAAATGGGGATGTTGCTGAGGTGAGGCCTGATTCTTTAAGGCAAGGGTCTCCAGTTAAGTCAGGTGTTGAATTGCTTGATTCATCAAGAACTGGAATTGTAGACACTCGAGCATTGAAAGAGCGTCAGCAACTAGCAGATGATGGGGTTATCACAGTACTTGCTGCTGTCAGCACTGATGGCGTAATGGTTGCGCCACCAAGGGTGAATCTTCGTGGCGTTATTACTAGTGTTGACGTTAAGACCATGTGCAATTGGACTGAACGTGAAATTAACTGGGTGTTAGAAAATCGCTGGAAACAACTCGTACTCAAAACAGGAGGAAAATCTGTAGAGGTTGACTGGATTGGGTTGCAGAGAGAGGTAGAGGCAGGCTTATCACGTCGATTAAGACGTGAGGTTCAAGCTGAGCCTCTAATACTTTGTCTTGTTCAGCCTGCGCCAGGTGGGACTCGTGCTTATAAACCTCAACTTGAGGAAAAAACCGATTCAAGACAAGTAATTAAAAAGACTGCAGAGAAATCTCTAAAACCTAGTAATTCTTCTGCCTCAGTTAAAGAAACAAAATCCAAAACAGAATCAACAATTAATAATGAATCTAATTCTGATGAAATGCCTTCAGGCAGAACAAGAAGGCGTAGATCCGCAATTAGTTCATGATTAATAATCTAGTTCTTTTTCTCTAACTCAACTTTAATAGTTTTTTTGTTCCAGCTCACAATAAAACCTCCATGGAGATTGCATTGTCCCGGTGGTTTCTTAATGGAAATTTTGTAATTTAGTTCTTCTATTTGCAAAGCAGTAAATTTGTTTACTCCTCGTTGTTTAAGCCATGTAGCAAGTAATATTTTTCGGACTGAATTAGGAAAATTAATAATTTTCTTTCTAGATAAAGATTCTTCTTCTTCTTTGCAATCCCCTAATGCAATAGTTGCAAAAATGATTTCATCTTTGCTGTAGTTCTCAAATCTATTTGCCAATGCAGCTATTCGTAAGTCTGCTCCTTTATGAATTGAATTAAGGACTGGTAAGACCTTTTCTCTGACTTTGTTTCTTGTTAAATTTAAATTTGCATTAGAAGGATCCATCCAAATTGGCAAGTTGAATTCATTACAGATTTCTCTAGTTTCATTTCTACTAAATCCTATTAGAGGACGTACTAAATTAATATTCTTTTCTAGTTCTCTATTTTCTTTCAGAGTACTTAGTCCCATGAGGTCAGTACCTCTTGCTAAATTCATAAGAATTGTTTCTGCCCGGTCAGTAGCTGTATGACCAGTTAATACCCTTTTGCAGGGATATTTTAGATTATTTGATGATAAGAATTTAGCTCTACTTCTTAAATTTTTATATCTCCAATTCCTGGCTTTGTTTTCATTACTTACTTCTTCTTTCTGAGCTTGAATAGAATGAAAATTTATTTTATTTTTATTACACCAATTTTTTAATTCTTCTGCGAACCTATTGGAATCATTGTGCCATTGGTGGTCTCCATGCCAAACCTCAATATGCCAATCATAAAGCCTTCTTAAATCAAAAATTAACTTTAAAAGTGCCATGGAATCCTGCCCACCAGAAACTGCTAATAAAAGTGTTGATTTATTCGGAAGTAGAGATTCATCTTTTTTCAGTCTTTTATGTAAACGTGTATGCCATGGACTCCAAGACTTTTGATTTTTGGCAGATTGTGACATTTGCTTTGGTTTTAACTGCCTATTCTCATTTTGTGAGTTCTTTTGCTGAGTCAGTGCCAAAATTGGATAGATTGTTGCTGTTTTTATGACACTCTTACATTCTTTACCTGGATCACTTCAAAAGAGTTTTAAGAATAGGTCTTTGTTTAAAGTAATTTCTGGTTTAAATAATTTCAATCCAAAATTAGTAACTCAAGTTTCTAAAGCTGCAGGTTATGGAGGAGCTGATTTATTGGATATAGCTTGTGATCCAGAATTAGTTCGATTAGCTAAAGAAGCTTCAGCTGTGCCAATTTGTGTAAGTTCTGTTGAGCCAGGCCTCTTCCCACAGGCTGTGAAAGCAGGGGCTTCAATTGTGGAAATTGGTAATTTTGATTCTTTTTATCCCAAGGGACGTTTTTTCTTTGCTGATGAAGTACTTGAATTAGCAACTGAAACTCGATCTCTGCTACCAGAGGTCGTTGTGTCGGTAACTGTTCCTCATATCTTGCCTTTAGACAGTCAAGCTCAATTAGCCTTAGATCTTATTGATAAGGGAGTCGATTTAATTCAAACCGAGGGTGGAACGAGTTCGGAACCAAAAAGTCCAGGAGCTTTAGGCTTGATTGAGAAAGCAGCTCCTACATTGGCGGCTACTTACACTATTGCTAGTGCTATGGAAAAGTCTGTCAAGAAGGTCCCATTGATTTGTGCTTCTGGTCTTTCTGACATTACTGTTGCAATGGCTATATCTGCTGGAGCTTCTGGAGTTGGAATAGGTTCTGCTATTAACAAATTAAATGATGAGTTGGGAATGATTGCTGCAATTAAATCTATTCGTCAAGCCCTTTCATCTTTTGAATTGGTTTCTACGAAAAATCAATAAGTTCTTATAAGCAGCAATAAATTTTCTATTAAATAAATAGGTGATTATTTTCAAAATAAGAAATTTGCTTTATTTCAAGAGAGACTAAACATATGCCTGAATATCATCTTCAAGCTCCTTATGTCCCCAAAGGTGACCAACCTGCTGCTATTGAAGGACTTTTTGCAGGGGTAAATGATGGTGAGAAGTTCCAAACTTTGTTAGGAGCAACTGGTACAGGAAAGACATTTACAATAGCTAATTTAATAGCAAAAACTGGAAGACCTGCTCTCGTTTTAGCTCATAATAAAACTCTTGCAGCTCAGCTATGTAATGAACTTAGGGAATTTTTCCCTGATAATGCTGTTGAATATTTTATTTCTTATTATGATTATTATCAACCAGAAGCATATGTACCTGTTAGTGATACTTATATAGCAAAGACATCATCAATTAATGAAGAGATAGATATGTTGCGACATTCTGCAACAAGATCTTTATTTGAACGTGATGATGTAATAGTTGTTGCCTCAATTAGTTGTATTTATGGACTTGGTATCCCTAGTGAATATTTAAAAGCATCTATAAAATTTGAAGTAGGACAGCATATAGACTTAAGGTTATGTTTAAGAGCCTTAGTATCTAATCAATATACTCGCAATGATTTAGAAATAAGTCGAGGTAGATTCAGAGTTAGAGGAGATGTTTTAGAAATAGGACCAGCATATGATGATAGGTTAGTTAGACTTGAGTTATTCGGTGATGAGGTTGAAAGTATAACTCATGTTGACCCAACAACTGGAGAGGTTTTGAGTCAGTTAGCTTCTATTAATATATATCCAGCAAAGCATTTTGTAACTCCTAAAGAACGCTTAGATATTGCAGTAAAAGAAATCAACAAAGAATTAAAAGAAAGATTAGAATTGTTTAATAATGAGGGTAAATTACTGGAAGCTCAGAGGCTAGAACAAAGAACTAAATATGATTTAGCAATGCTAAAAGAAGTAGGCTATTGTAATGGAGTAGAAAACTATGCACGTCATCTTTCTGGACGTAAAGAAGGAACACCACCGGAATGCTTGATTGATTATTTCCCTAAGAATTGGTTGTTATTTATTGATGAGAGTCATGTTACATGCCCTCAATTGAGAGCTATGTATAATGGAGATCAAGCTAGAAAAAAAGTCTTAATAGATCATGGGTTTAGATTGCCTAGTGCGGCAGATAATCGTCCTTTAAAAGATCTAGAATTTTGGAACAAAGCTCAACAAACTATATTTATAAGTGCAACACCTGGTGATTGGGAATTATCTAAAAGCCAAGATCATATAGTTGAGCAGGTAATTCGACCAACGGGCGTTCTAGATCCAATAGTTGAAGTTCGACCAACAGAAGGTCAAGTTGAGGATTTACTTTTCGAGATTAGAAAAAGAGCAAGTAAGAATCAAAGAATATTAGTTACTACTCTTACCAAAAGAATGGCTGAAGATCTTACTGATTACCTGTCAGACAATAAAATAAGAGTTCGTTATTTACATTCTGAAATCCATTCAATAGAGCGCATTGAAATTATTCAAGATTTACGTCTTGGAGAGTATGATGTTTTAGTTGGGGTTAATCTTTTAAGAGAGGGTTTAGACTTACCTGAAGTTTCTCTGGTAGTTATTCTTGATGCTGATAAAGAAGGATTTTTGAGAGCTGAAAGATCTTTAGTTCAAACTATTGGAAGAGCTGCGAGACATATAGAAGGATATGCTTTACTTTATGCT
This sequence comes from Prochlorococcus sp. AG-315-I14, assembly GCA_003283665.1. The sequence continues at coordinate 32,622 of QBWF01000009.1, forward strand.
GATAAGATGACAGATTCGATGGCAAAAGCCATTAGTAAAACTGAACGACGTCGTGAAATTCAATATCAATATAATAAAGACAATGGAATTATTCCCGCTCCTGCTGGTAAAAAACCTAACAATTCAATTCTGTCATTTTTAGAACTATCTAGAAGATTAAATAAAGATGGCAATAATGATGATCTTGTTGATATTGCAAATAAATTAGTAGATGAGTTTTCTTCGGATAAAGATGGTGGATTATCTTTAGATTCGTTACCAGAAGTAATTGATAAGCTTGAATCTAAAATGAAAAGTGCTGCTAAGGATTTAGATTTTGAAAAAGCTGCAATCTTACGAGATAGGATCAAGAAATTGCGACATCGTTTAGTAAGACAATGAGAAATTAATTGTTATTTTCTCCTAATTTAAAGCAAGCATGAATTGCATTTAATGCATCCTCACCATTTATTTCTGGAATAATACATGTTGTTCTTATTTCACTTGTAGCAATCATTTCTATATTTATTTTTTCATTAGCTAATGCTCTAAACATTTTCCCTGCAGTACCTCTGGTGAAAGGCATTCCAGAACCCACAGCACTTACTCTGGCTATTGCTTTTCCTTCTTCTAATGTTGCTCCTTTCCAATTAGATATAAGTTCCTCTAAAGCAAATGTTGCTTCTTTTCGATCATTTTTCTTTACAGTGAAACTTATATCTTTAGTATTGTCTGTATGCTTTCTTTCAGACTGAACTATTGTATCTAATGTGATTTTATTATCTGCTAGAATAGAGCAAATAGTAGAAGCTGTCCCAGGCCTGTCAGGAACGTTTTTAACACTGATTTGGATTTGATCTTTATCTAAAGCAACTCCTCTTACTTCAGGTTCATGATTATCTTCTGGAATAACATTAAGACTAATTTGTTTATTATTTAATTTGAAAAAGTTTCCAACAGCACGTAAAGCTTTTGCTCCTAAATCGGCATCTATAACACAACTAACTTTAACTTCACTTGTCGCTATAAGTCGGATGTTAACTCCAGAATTTGATAGAGTTTCGAATAGAGAAGAAGCTATGCCAGCTCTACCCATAATCCCAGCTCCATTAATACTTAGTTTAGTCATATTACTTTCTGTTGATATTTTACCACCAATATATTTTATAAGTTTTTGACATTGGAAATATGCATTTTCTAATTCAGATTCTTTAACGGTAAAAGTAATATCATTGTTACTTCCTTGGTGTGTTGCTTGAATAATTAAATCAACATTGACTCCCCCTTTTGAAAGAGTTTCGAATAGATCAGCAGCTATTCCTGGACGATCTGGAATGTTTGATAGTGCAATAATGGCTTGATGTTCTATAAGTTCTAATCCATGTACTGGACTTCGGTGTTCAATCCCACCTTTGGTTAGCACATTATTTTTTTTACTAGTTAGAACGGTTCCAGAAAGATTATCCCAACTTGATTTAACTAAAAGAGTCACTCCATAATTTCTTGCAATTTCAACTGCACGTGGATGTAAAACAGATGCCCCCAGACTTGCTAGTTCTAACATTTCATCACAACTAATATTTTGCATAAGTTGTGCATTTTTAACTATTCGAGGATCTGTTGTTAAGACACCGGGGACATCGGTATAAATTTCACATGCGTTAGCTTCTAGAGCTGCTGCCAAAGCAACTGCAGAGGTGTCTGAACCTCCTCTTCCTAAAGTTGTTATTTCAGGTATGCCACCAATCCCAAGGCTTGTTCCTTGAAATCCGGCGACAACTATTATTTTGCCTTGATCTAATAGAGGTCTGATTCTATCTGTTCTTATTTCTAATATTCTTGCTCGTCCATGAGCAGACTCAGTAATTATTCCAGCTTGATTTCCTGTCATTGAGATAGTTTGTACTCCTAATTCATTTAGAGCCATAGCTAACAAAGATATAGAAACTTGCTCTCCTGTTGAAAGGAGCATGTCCATTTCTCTTTTGGGTGGATGACTACTGATTTTTGAGGCTAAAGTTGTTAGTTCATCTGTGGAGTGTCCCATCGCTGAGACAACAATAACGAGATCATTTCCTTCTTCTTTGCTTGCTTTGATCCTCTTTGCTACTGACTGAATACGCTCGATACTTCCTAAGGAGGTGCCGCCAAATTTTTGAACCAGCAAAGTCATTTAACTCTTTTGAACTCCTTGATTATTTCAGTTATTAGTCTAATTTTTACTTTCTGTTAGCAGATTATCTTTAAAAGCATCGATTGGTTTAAGTCCTGATTTTATTGAGGCTTCAATTTTTAGAAGTTTTTTCATCAATTCAAGGAACATTGATGAGGGTTTACCATGGATTTGTTTTCGAATAACAAAAATTCGTTTGGGATTGGAAATCCCTGCAAGTTTAGCGATATCGTT
>QBWF01000010.1 GCA_003283665.1 Prochlorococcus sp. AG-315-I14
CCAGGGGTTTTATTTCGATGGAATGTGGAAGAGATTTACATCGTAAATACGATAGGCTGCTTTCTTATTGGATTATTTAACTCGTTACCTGTTTCTTCAAAATACAAATTAATTCTTTGTATTGGTTTTTGTGGATCTTTAACTACTTTTAGTGGTTGGATCTTCAGAATATTTACTTTAATATCTGATGGTTTTTACATACAGGCTTTGTGGATCACAATATCAATGGTAATTGTCGGCTTTTTTGCTGTTTTATTAGGCAACGTATCAGCAAAAAAATTAAAGGGTTATTATAAGTAGCTTTCAATTTTTTCTTTGATTTCGCTACTGTCTGGTTCAATATTACTTTTGAATCTAGCTACTACTTCCCCATCTTTACTTATTAAAAATTTCTCAAAGTTCCATTCCACATCGCCAGATGGATCGGCTTTATTCAAGGTTGAATAAGGTTCGTTTGTATTTCCTTTAGCATGAACTTTTTGAAAAAGTTGGAAATTGGCTTGATAAGAGACTAAGCAGAATTCCTTAATTTCGTCGATTGTTCCAGGTTCTTGATTCCCAAAGTCATTACAGGGAAAACCTAAAACCTTGAACCCTCTTGATCCGTAGAGATCTTGGAGCTTCTGAAGTCCTGCATATTGCTTGGTGAACCCACATTTGCTAGCAACATTCACGATTAAGAGAACATTACCTTTGTACTGATCAAATGTAATTGTTTGGTTGTCGGCAGTACGAACTTGAACATTGCTGATATTCACGGACATTGAGATATGGAAGAAACAGAATTAGATCTTAGTCATAAAATAGTAAAGGGTTTGACCTCTAAATATGAATCAACAGTTAGGGCCCTCTGGAGATACGACCCCTTTACCTAGTGGGAGCTTAGTTGCTGATGAAGTTGCACAGCAATTGGAATCAATGTTATCTGCTGGAAATTACGATGGTGTTAAAACACTCTTGGCTCCTGTTCAGCCTGTTGATGTTGCTCAGGCTATTGGTAATTTGCCAATGATCCTGCAAGCTTTAGCTTTCAGGCTTTTAAATAAAAACGAGGCTATTGAAGTTTATGAATATTTAGATGGAGCTGTTCAGCAAAATCTTTTAGATCGTCTTAGGTCAAATGAAGTTCTTGATCTTGTTGAGCAGATGTCTCCAGACGATAGGGTTCGTCTTTTTGATGAGTTGCCTGCAAAAGTTGTAAGAAGATTGTTGTCAGAATTAAGTCCGGATGAAAGACGAGTTACAGCTCAACTTTTGGGGTATGAGTCTGAGACAGCAGGAAGGCTGATGACTACGGAATTTATAGATCTGAAAGAATTCCTTAGTGTCTCCCAAGCATTGAAATTGGTTAGACAAAGAGCTCCTTTTACTGAAACTATCTATAGCCTATATGTCACAGATAAAGAAAGGCATTTGACAGGAATTTTATCTCTTAGAGATTTAGTTGTAGCTGATCCTGAATCTTTAATTGGTGAGGTTATGACTAGAGAAGTAGTAAATGTGAGAACAGATACTGATCAGGAAGAAGTTGCTAGAGCAATTCAAAGATATGATTTCTTAGCTTTGCCAGTTGTTGATCGCGAAAAAAGGTTAGTGGGCATTGTTACTGTTGATGATGTCATTGATGTTATTGAACAAGAAGCAACAAGAGATATTTATGCAGCTGGTGCAGTCCAAGCAGGTGATGAAGATGATTACTTTCAAAGTAATTTGTTTGTCGTAGCCAGACGCCGTGTCGTTTGGCTGGCTGTATTGGTATTGGCTAATGGATTGACGACCCAAGTGATTGCAATGAATGATGAGGTTTTGAAGCAAGTAGTTTTGTTGGCTGCTTTTATACCTTTACTAATAGGGGCTGGAGGTAATGTTGGGGCTCAAAGTTCCACGGTCGTCATTCGAGGATTGAGTACTCAACGCATTCAAAGAATGGGCCTTCTTAGGGCGATTTCGCGTGAAGCCTTTGCTGGAGCATTGCTAGGAATTCTTATGTCCTTATTTGTTGTGCCCTTCGCGTGGTGGCAAGGGCAGGGACCATTAGTTGCCACGGCTGTGGGGATAAGTTTGATGGCGATTACCACGTTGGCCGCAACAGCGGGGGCAGCCTTGCCATTGATTTTTGATCGTATGGGCTTAGACCCTGCTTTAATGTCGGCTCCATTCATAACAACTGCAACTGATGTTGCTGGTGTATTGATTTACCTGAAGACAGCTTCTTGGCTCTTGGAGAGGATGGCGTAGAAGCCGAATGAGTGTTTTTACTCAATACGAGAAAGAGGATCGGTTTTCATTTGATCTTTACAATTCTTAGTAGTAAGGTTTACAAAACTCAATAAACGAATGCCGATCGAGATAGATGCAGTTCCAGGAAAGAAAGTTTTAGCTGTGCCTGCGGCTAGAGCTGTTTCGGACATAGATTTGGTTCGCTCTTATTTAAGAGATATTGGAAGAGTTCCTCTGTTATCTCATGAGCAGGAAATTACTTTGGGAAGACAAGTACAAGATTTGGTGAATTTAGAAAGTATTGAATCTGAGCTAGAAGATAATTTGGGAGAAAAACCAGAAATTAACGTATTTGCAGACAAAGCAGGATTATCAATAGTTCAACTGAAGAAAAAGTTGAAAAGCGGTAGAAGAGCTAAAGAAAGAATGGTTTCAGCAAATCTTCGCTTGGTTGTAAGTGTTGCTAAGAAGTACACCAAGAGAAATATGGAATTGTTAGATTTAATTCAAGAAGGAACTATTGGATTGGTTCGAGGAGTAGAAAAATTTGATCCAACACGTGGATATAAGTTTTCAACATATGCTTATTGGTGGATTCGTCAGGGCATTACCCGTGCAATTGCTGAGAAAAGTAGGTCAATAAGGCTTCCAATACATATAACTGAAATGCTAAATAAACTTAAAAAAGGTCAAAGAGATTTGAGTCAAGAGCTTTCGAGAACTCCTACGTTGAAAGAGTTAGCTGAATATGTTGAACTCCCTGAAAATGATGTTAAAGATTTGATGAGTCGTGCCGGACAGCCAGTGAGCTTGGATACAAAAATTGGAGATGGTGAAGATACTATTCTCTTGGATTTACTTTCTAATGATATAGATATGCCTGCTGAGCAAATAGAAAACGACTGTATGAAAGGTGATTTGGAGATGTTACTTCAGCAATTGCCTGAATTACAAAATCGTGTTTTAAGAATGCGTTATGGAATGGATGGTGACGATCCAATGAGTCTTACTGGTATAGGAAGAGTATTAGGAATTAGTAGAGATCGAGTGAGAAATTTAGAAAGAGATGGCTTAAGAGGTTTACGAAAAGTTGGAGAATCTGTTGAAGCCTATATTGCTTCTTGAATAATTTGAAAAAGAATAGAGTTAACTTCTTCAGGCTTTTCATCATGCGGACAATGGCCAGCATCAGGAATAACGTTTAATGACTTTATACATTGAAAGGAATCAGCCCATCTTTGAGCTTCTTGAATTGGTTCCCAGGGATCTTTTTCACCCCAAATTAAATAAACAGGAATTCCTAAATCTTTAAGTAAATCTGGAGCTAAATAATCATCAAATAAATTGATAAATCCTCTAAATGCTTCTGGAGCTCCTTCTCTTTGAGTTGGCTTAAAAAGTATATCTATTAATTCTTCATTTATATTATTCCCACTTGGATAGGCTATTTTTAATATTTTCTCAATGAAAGTTGGATTTGCTGCATTCTTAAATAGAGTTTTACTAAGAAATCTTTGTCTGACTAAAGTTTTAATTACGGGTCTCATAAGGCGCATTAATAAGGATTGTTCGGCGAGGCGTTTATCATCCATTGTTCTTTGAGCACAATCAATTAACACAAGTCCAGTGCATTCTTTCATTAATTTCTTTGATGCCTTAATTGCAATTACTGCTCCTATAGAATTTCCAATTAATAAGACAGGTTTTTTAACTATTTCATTACAAAAATCGATAATTTGTTGACTCCATTTATCAAAGCAATAATTAAAACTATCAGGCTGTCTTTTTTCATATAAAAGTTGTGCTGTTGGTTGACTACTCTCTCCAAAACCCACGAGATCTAATGCATAGCAATTAACTACTGAGCTAATAGCTTTTTGATTAAATCTCCAATGATCTTTGGATGCTCCAAAACCATGAATTAAAACTACAGAAATTGGAGCATCATTCCTTTCCCCTTCTACTTGCCATGCAATTTGATGATTTCCCCAATTCCAGAATTGCTTCATCAGTTTGAAACTAATCTTCAGCTGTCATACTTAAACTATAATCACCTTGGAGAGAGATCTATAGAAATAAAAAGAACCAGAGTCTTCAATACTCATCTAAGATTGACCAATTTTGAAGAACAACTCAATATTTTCAATGGATATTATTGATTCAGCCGAAGGTATTCAAAATAATCTTCTAGACTGGTTTGGTGGAAATGGTCGACATTGGATACCTTGGAAATTAAAAAAAGATGGTTCTTTCCCTAAAGCGGGAGAAAGTCTTTCTCCATATGAAATATGGATAGCTGAAGTTATGCTTCAGCAAACTCAGTTAAAGGTAATGATGCCTTACTGGGAAAAATGGATGAAGATTCTTCCAGGCTTGAAAGATCTTGCAGAAGCTGAAGAAGAAGATTTGCTTTTGATCTGGCAAGGACTAGGTTATTACTCAAGAGTTAAGCGTATTCATCAGTCCTCCAAAATATTAATTCAATTCATTGGCAAAGATAAGATTATAGATCCTGGAATGTGGCCAGTTAAATTAGAGCAATGGATGGCTCTTCCAGGTATTGGGAGAAGTACAGCAGGAAGTATTATTTCTTCTGCTTTTGATCTGCCTGAGCCAATTCTGGACGGAAATGTAAAAAGAATTTTATCTAGATTGATTGCTAGTAATAGAACTTTTATTGAAGATTACAAAAGATTTTGGGATATTAGCTTGCAATTACTTCCTATTCACAGTCCAAGAAGTTTTAATCAAGCTTTGATGGATTTAGGATCAATAGTTTGTACTATCAAAAATCCGAGTTGTTATTGCTGCCCTTTGCAAAACAATTGCCTTGCTTATCTCAAGTACAATCCAATCAATTTCCCTAAAAAAGATATGAAAAAAACAATACCTATTCAAGAAATAGGTATTGGCCTTGTTTTTAATGAAAATGGAGAATTGCTTATTGATCAGCGTCTGTCAGGGGCAAGTATGGGTGGAATGTGGGAATTTCCAGGAGGTAAAAAAGAGTCAGGTGAATCTATTGAACAGACTATTCAGAGAGAAATACATGAGGAGTTAGGAATTCATATACAAGTTGCAGAAAAGCTTTTATCTTTTAAACATTCATATAGTCATAAGAAGCTAGATTTCATAGTTCATATATGTCAATTGAAATCTGGAAAGCCCAAACCTTTAGCTAGTCAAAAGATCCTTTGGGTTGAGCCAAAAAGACTATTTGATTTTCCTTTTCCTGCTGCGAATACTAAAATTATTTCTGCATTACATAAACATCTTGCTATTGAAATATAATTTTCTTTGAAATTATTGATAAAACTATCAATAATAAATTAATTAATAGTCAATTAAGAATGAAATCTTCAAATGTCATTGCATTAGGAGAAGCTCTGATAGATCGACTTGGTCCTCTTGGGGGTGACCCTGCTTTTGATCAGCCCGTAAGAGATTGTTTTGGAGGAGCTCCTGCCAATGTTGTATGTGCTTTAAGTCGTTTAGGCGTAAATGCTTCTTTTATTGGTTCTCTGGGGAATGATCCTTTTGGAAAAAAGTTTAAGAATTTGATGATTGATCGAGGAATTAATACAGTCGGTTTGCAACAAGATAAGGTTCGTCCAACAAGGGTTGTATTGGTTCGCAGAGATATTGATGGAGAAAGAACGTTTGGAGGTTTTGAAGGGGATCAGGGTTTGGGATTTGCTGATCAAGCCATATCACTCGAAGAAATTGTTAAAGCTTGGCCTGTGATTGCTGATCAAGCTAAATGGTTAGTTATTGGAACAATTCCTATAGCTTCTGAAATTTCATCAGAAGCATTTTCATGGTGTATTAAAAAAGCTTCTAGTGATGGAATGAAAATCGCACTTGATTTGAATTGGCGACCAACTTTTTGGCGCAGTAAATTCTCTAAAGAAGCAGCTCCTATGCCTCATGAAATAAATATGATCAAACCTATTCTAAATAATGCTTCATTAATAAAACTTGCGAAGGAGGAAGCCGAATGGTTTTTTAATTCTTCTAACCCTAAAGATATTTCTTTAACTTTGCCTCACAAACCATCAGTTATAGTTACTGATGGTTCTAATTCTATAGATTGGCTTTTGAATAATAATATCGGTAATACAAAGGCAATTTCATTACCTAAAATAGTTGATACAACTGGTGCTGGTGATGCTTTCACAGCAGGATTAATTTATAAACTTTTATCTGTTGATTTGGATTATATAAGTTGCAGTATGGCTGAAGAAATTATTCGGTTCGCTATTGGCTGTGGAGCCTATGTTTGTCAATTTATTGGAGCAATTGAGTCACAACCTTATCTAGAAGATGTTGATAAATTACTGTCTTCACAAAATGGTGGTATGAGTTGAAAAAATCTCCCTTGTTTATTAGGGATATATTCCAATTTCCCTTCCCAAGCATCTGCAAGTGAAAGAGATAATCTTTCTGGCCATTCCACAACCATCAATGCTCCCATAGATCTAGATTCTTCCTCTTCTTGAAGAAAAAACTCATTTGCCATCAATGGTTTTTCAATTCTATAAAGATCAATATGTACTAGTGGCGGGGATCCAGACGGATAATGTTGAGATAATGGAAAGGTGGGTGATGTTATTGGCTCTTCTATACCAAGGCTTTTTGCGATCCCTTTAACAAATGTTGTTTTTCCAGCTCCAAGTGGACCATTTAGTAAAAGAATGCTGAGATTAGGAAAATTTTTTGTTAACGTTGAACCAATTAAAATTGTTGATTCAGGACTATCTAGAGTCCAGCATAAATTATTTTTTTGCTGGCTAATTGATTTTACAATCTCAGATTTTTCTTCAGATTTTCTATTCACGATCTCCTAAAGGGAGTTTTACATATGTTTACAGCAACCAAATCAAATCTCAATACCATTGACAATAATTCTGATTACGTAGTTCAGGATATAGCTGAAGCTTCATTTGGTAGAAAAGAGCTTTTAATAGCAGAAACAGAAATGCCAGGACTAATGGCACTTAGAGAAAAATATGGATCTGAGAAACCATTACAAGGAGCTTTTATTGCTGGAAGCCTCCATATGACCATTCAAACAGGAGTTCTTATTGAGACGCTAGTAGCTCTTGGTGCAAAAGTTAGATGGGCTTCATGCAATATTTTCTCTACTCAAGATCATGCTGCTGCTGCTATTGCCGATTCAGGCATACCAGTATTTGCAAAAAAGGGCGAATCATTAGAAGAGTATTGGGAATATACTCACAAAATTTTTGAATGGGGCGATGGCGAAGCTGCGAATATGATTCTCGATGATGGAGGAGATGCTACAGGACTAATAATGTTGGGGATTAAGGCAGAAGAGGATATTTCTGTACTTGATAAGCCATCAAATGAAGAAGAGATTGCATTATTCGCTGCAATTAAAAAGAAATTATCGGAGTCTCCATCTTTTTATTCAACGGTGAAATCTTCAATTAAAGGAGTTACGGAAGAAACAACAACTGGGGTGGCTCGTTTATATCAAATGGAAAAAAGTGGAGAACTTGTTTTTCCAGCAATTAACGTGAATGACTCGGTAACTAAAAGCAAATTTGATAATCTTTATGGCTGTCGTGAATCACTGGTTGATGGTATAAAAAGAGCCACAGATGTAATGGTAGCTGGGAAGGTTGCGCTTGTTATTGGATATGGGGATGTTGGAAAGGGCTCTGCACAATCTTTGAGAGGCCTTGGCGCAACAGTGATGATCTCAGAGATAGATCCAATATGCGCGCTGCAGGCAGCAATGGAGGGTTACAGAGTTGTGAGACTTGATGATGTTGTTTCTGACGTTGATATTTTTGTGACTGCAACTGGTAATTTTCAAGTAATCCGTCATGAACATTTAATAAGGATGAAGAATGAATCGATTGTTTGTAATATTGGACATTTTGATAATGAAATCGAGGTTTCTTCATTAAAGGCTTATGAGTGGGAAAATATAAAACCTCAAGTCGATCACATAACTCTTCCAAGTGGTAACAAAATAATTCTTTTAGCAGAAGGAAGATTAGTTAACCTTGGCTGTGCAACAGGTCATCCAAGTTTTGTTATGAGTAATTCATTCACTAATCAAGTTTTAGCCCAGATTGAATTATTTAAACAAGGAGTCAAATACTCAAACAAAGTTTATGTTTTACCAAAACATTTAGATGAAATGGTTGCAAGTCTTCATTTGGAAAAAATAGGAGCCAAGTTAACTAAATTGACTCAAGAACAGGCTCAATACATTGATGTTCCTATTGAAGGTCCATATAAAACAGATCAATATCGTTATTAATCAATCAATTTAGAGAATTTAATATTTTATGGATTTATCAGAATTTATCTCATCTTTACCTGGTTTGATCGGTAATGCAGTTGAGGCTAATCAGTGGATAGGTTACGGAGCAATTTTATTAGCAATGTTTTTGGAAAACCTTATTCCGCCAATACCTTCTGAACTCATTATGCCTCTTGGAGGATTTTATGTACATCAAGGTCAGTTGAATTTTATACCAGTTATTTGTGCAGGCTTAATTGGGACAGTTTTGGGTGCGTTGCCTTGGTATGGAATTGGAAGAATTGTCAATGAAGATAGACTTGAGCAATGGCTGAAAACATATGGACGTTGGATTGGGATTAAGCCTGAGGAACTTTCTCGTAGTCGGAGATGGTTCACTAAATATGGCATTTCATTGGTGTTCTGGGGAAGATTAATACCAGGAATAAGAACTTTAATTTCTGTTCCCGCTGGAATAGAATTAATGCCTTTAACCCCATTTCTTATTTGGACGACTGCAGGAAGTTTGATCTGGACTTTATTTTTAACAAGTGCAGGATTTTATTTGGGCGATGGATATAGCAATATAGAAGAGTGGATTAGACCATTTTCAAGCTTTTTTAAAATAATTATTTTAGTTCTAATTAGTACTGCTATTATTAATATAATTTATAAAACTCTACGTAAATTCATTGTGAAATAAATTAGCTTATTTTTTAAAATGGAATTTCTTCATCTGATAAATTTTGCTTAAAGGAATTGTTATTTTGGAAATTATTATTGTCGGTTTCTTTTTTAGACCCTAATAATTCCAGACGATCAACTCTTACTACTGGTTTATTTCTATCTTCGCCAGTATTTCTATCTTTCCAGCTATCTAATTTAAAACTTCCAGTTATTCCTATTAAAGATCCTTTTTTTACGTAGTCTGCGGCAACTTGAGCTTGTTTACCCCAAATTTCTAAATTAAACCAATCAGGCTCATCATTTCGATTTCTCCTGTTTACTGCCATTGTAAAGTTGGCCACTACTGACCCCGATTCAAAGTATCGAACTTCTGGATCTCTTCCAGCACGGCCCACCAGAGTGACTGAATTTATTGCCATCTTTGCCTCCTAAGTTTATTGGTTGTTAAATAATGACCATATCTTAGTTCAACTGTCTTTATGATTGCGCAAATGATTGAAATCCGTGTTTTTTAGCCGTTTCACATTCTCTCGGGATATTGGGATTGATCTTGGTACAGCCAACACCTTAATTTACGTTTCGGGAAAGGGAATAGTGCTTCAAGAGCCTTCAGTGGTTGCTATGGATTTAGAGGAGGGGGTGCCTTTAGCTGTAGGGGACGAAGCAAAGTTAATGTTAGGTCGCACACCTGGAAATATTCGTGCTGTTAGACCTTTGAGAGATGGTGTAATCGCAGATTTTGATGCGGCAGAACAAATGCTTAAAACATTTATTCAAAAGTGTAATGAAGGTAGAGGGATCATCGCTCCAAGATTAGTTATAGGAATTCCTAGTGGTGTTACTGGAGTCGAAAGGCGTGCTGTGCGTGAAGCAGGACTCGCTGGAGCAAGAGAAGTGTATTTGATTGACGAACCTGTTGCTGCTGCAATAGGTGCTTCTTTACCTGTGACAGAACCAATTGGAACTATGATTGTCGATATCGGAGGTGGTACAACGGAAGTAGCTGTTCTTAGTCTTGGAGGAACAGTTTTAAGTGAATCAGTAAGAGTTGCGGGTGATGAGATTAATGATTCGATTGCGACATATTTAAAAAAGGTTCATAACTTAGTGGTTGGAGAAAGAACAGCTGAGGAGATAAAAATTAAAATTGGATCAGCTTTTCCTTCTAATGAATTTGATTTGAAATCTATAGATGTCAGAGGGTTACATTTACTTTCGGGTTTGCCTCGTTCCATCAATTTGAAAGCCGGTGATTTACGTGAAGCAATGTCTGAGCCTTTAAATAAAATTGTTGACGCTGTCAAAAGAAGCCTAGAGAGAACTCCACCTGAATTGGCTGCAGATATTGTCGATAGGGGAATTATGCTTGCTGGAGGTGGAGCATTAGTCAGAGGGATTAGTGATCTTTTAAGTCATGAAACAGGTATCTTTACTCATGTTGCTGAGGACCCATTGTTATGTGTTGTCAATGGATGTGGCCAAGTCTTAGATGACTTCAAATCAATGCGAAGAGTTTTAGATACTCCTGATTTTGCAAGAAATGTTTTAAGAGATTGATCAAATATGATTAATGCCCGAAAAAAAATTGGGTTTCATTTGTTGCTTAGACGTAGTATTTGGTTAACTCTTTTATTGGGTATTTTAGTTTATGTTGTGAGATTAACTAAAGGAGCAGGTTATTTAGATGCGTACTCATTGTTAGTAAAACCCTTTTTACCTGGAGCAGCTCAAAAAGAGTGGATTCAGAAAGGTGACCTGATTGAGAAAAATATTAGATTAAAGTTGCTTGAGGCAGATAATCTTCGATTAAGAAAAATATTAGATTTGAAATCTTTTGATGCTGATGCCAGGATATCTGCTGCTGTTATATCAAGATCTCCAAAAGGATGGTGGCAACAAATAGAACTTAATAAAGGAGAAAGAGATGGAATTAATAGTGGCGAAGCTGTTATTGGTCCTGGAGGATTGCTTGGTATTATCAAGAGCTATACATTTCTCACTTCAAGAGTACGTTTATTGACAGATCCAGGAAGTCAAGTAGGAGTATGGATTCCTCGAACTAAGCGTCACGGTATTTTAACTGGAACTGGTACCAATATACCTAAATTGAATTTCTTAAATAAAAATACTTTGGCCGAAGTCGGAGATGTTGTCACTACTTCCCCTGCGAGTACTTTATTACCTCCAAATCTTACAATCGGAATTATTCAATTTGTGGATAAAAAAGCCTTGCCTGCACCTTATGCATTGGTGCAACTAACTGCTTCTCCAGAAGCCATTGATTGGGTCCAGGTCTTGAGAAATAATGAATAGTAAATATCGTAATTTATTGTTTTTTCTGACGGCAATTTGTCTACCATTTTTAACTCTAATATCTCCAAATTGGTTGAAAATATATGGAGTTTCTCCTTGTTGGCCAATTTTGTGGTTATTGCCTTTCTCACTTAGAAATGGACCTCTAAAAGGAGTTCTCGCTGGGACTCTTTTGGGCTTATTAATGGATTCTTTTAACATGGGAGGTGCTTCTTATATACCATCTTTCATGCTTCTATCTTTTTGGTGGGGAGGTTATGGACTGCAGAAAAAAACAATTGAGCTCAGCTTTAATCTTGGATTAATGGTTGTTTTGGGAACTACTTTTGTTGGTTTGTCAATTTGGATTCAAAAGATTTCTTCTCAAAGTTTTGTAATGGACAGAGTGTTTAATAATTGGTCAATTTATACATTGATTGCTGAAGTAACTATTACTGGGTTGCTGGCCCCAGTGGTTTGTTCTTGGCTTCTGCTTTCTTATAAAAAAAACTAATAAAAAAATTTTGAAATCTTGAAAAATAGAATAAATACTTATTTATTACTTGGGGCTCAGTCTTTTAAATTAGACGAAAGAGTATCTTTACCTGCCTAGATAATGATATCTTCATTTAAGAATGTTTCCCAAAGCACTTAAGTTTTGATGCCCCTGTCACCAAGGCAACATCTAATCTCATGACATGCATTTTGGTCGTAGATGATGAGCCAGCAGTATTAAAAGTCTTGGTCACAAGGCTTAATTTAGCTGGCTATCAAGTTTTATCTGCACAGGACGGAGAACAAGCACTTGAAGTGTTTCATAAAGAGGCACCCGATTTAGTGGTACTGGATGTAATGCTTCCTAAGATGGATGGCTTTGCTGTTTGTCGCAGAATTAGAGCAGAATCTTGCGTCCCGATAATCTTCTTAACTGCTCTTGAGGCGATTTCGGAAAGAGTTGCAGGTCTAGATTTAGGCGCTGATGATTATTTGGCTAAGCCTTTCAGTCCTAAAGAATTAGAGGCAAGAATTGCAACTATTTTAAGAAGAGTTGGACCTGCTCCCACAGTTGCTGAGCCAAGAGAGGTTCCTTCTGGTCAAGGTGTTATGAAGCTTGGCGATCTTGTCGTAGATACAAACCGTAGACAAGTCAGTAGAGGAGGTGAACGTATTGGTCTTACTTATACTGAATTTAGTTTGTTGGAATTGTTGTTTCGTGAACCTGGTCGAGTAGTACCCAGAGCAGAGATCTTGGAACAACTTTGGGGATACCCTCCTAGACGAGCAGCTGACTTAAGAGTCGTTGATGTATACGTGGCCCGTCTAAGAGGAAAACTTGAGCCTGACCCAAGGAATCCTGAGTTAATCTTGACCGTTCGAGGTATTGGCTATGCTTCTCAAAGACTAGGAGAATTTCCCACAGCTATTGCTAGTTAGAAATCAGTAGCTAAAAATCGTTAGGGTTTTCATCTAATCTCTGGTAGCTAGTTTTGCTCAATTATCCTTGTCTGAATTAAGAGATACTCGCCTTGAGAAGGCAAAAGTACTGCAAAGCCTTGGTAAAGGTCCGTATGGGTTGAATTTTAGATCGACGGATTCTGCAGTTGGTTTGCAAGAAAAATATAAAGAATTGCCCAATGGTTCAGAACAAAGAGAAGAAGTTTCATTAGCTGGGCGAGTGATTTCTCGACGTGTAATGGGCAAACTAGCTTTTTTTACTATTGCTGATGAGACTGGAACCATTCAGCTTTTTTTAGAGAAAGCAACCCTCAATCAGATTGAAAGCATTGGAGAAGCTCAAAATAATTTTAAAAACATAACTTCTCTTGTCGACTCTGGTGATTGGATAGGAGTGACAGGGACTCTTAGGAGGACAGATAAAGGTGAGCTGTCTATCAAAGTTCATGAATGGACAATGTTGTCAAAATCTCTCCAACCTCTTCCGGACAAATGGCATGGTTTGGCAGATGTTGAAAAGCGATACAGGCAAAGATATTTGGATCTAATTGTTAATCCTCAATCAAGAAAAACTTTTAGAACTAGAGCTTTATTGGTGAGTGCTATTCGGCGTTGGCTTGATACAAAAGATTTTCTTGAGATTGAGACACCCGTTTTACAATCAGAAGCTGGTGGTGCAGATGCAAGACCTTTCGTTACTTATCACAACACTCTCGATTTGACTTTGTATCTTCGAATTGCAACAGAATTACATTTGAAAAGATTAGTCGTGGGTGGCTTTCAAAAGGTTTATGAACTTGGGAGAATTTTTAGAAATGAGGGAATTAGTACACGCCATAATCCTGAATTTACTTCTGTAGAGATTTATCAAGCTTTTGCTGATTATTTCGACATGATGGAGATAACAGAAAAATTATTGTCGTCAGTTTGTGAGGAGATCTGTGGATCAACAAAAATAACTTATCAAGGGCAAAAGATAGACTTAACACCTCCTTGGAGAAAAGCAACAATGCATGAATTGGTCCAGGAGGCCACTGGAATTGACTTCCAGGCATTTGAGGGTAATACCAAGAGAGCAGAGGCTGCGATGGTCAAAGCGGGGCTTGAGGTGCCACCTAAGGCTGATTGTGTAGGAAGGTTGCTGAATGAAGCTTTTGAACAGACTGTCGAGTCTAATTTGATTCAGCCAACGTTTGTTATTGATTATCCAATTGAAATTTCACCATTAGCTAGAAAACATAGATCTAAAGCTGGATTGGTTGAACGATTTGAGCTGTTCATATCAGGTAGAGAAACTGCAAATGCTTTTAGTGAATTAATTGATCCTGTAGATCAAAAAGAACGTTTACTTTTGCAGCAAGATAGAAAGGAAGCTGGAGACCTTGAGGCTCATGGTTTGGATGAAGACTTTATAAATGCTTTAGAGGTAGGAATGCCTCCAACTGGAGGCCTTGGAATAGGTATTGATAGATTTGTAATGCTCCTAACAGATAGCCCTTCTATCAGAGATGTAATTGCATTTCCTCTTCTTCGTCCAGAATCAAATCTAAATTAAACTGGAAAATGACCCATCAAAGTGGATAATTAGGCGAGTAAGTGTTTTGTTCAGATGAGTGGAGAGAGAGTTGGTTTCCGTTTTAAACACGCAGATGCTGTTGTGAAACGAAATCCCCAGGGACGTTCAAGGAGAGGCTGGGTAATGGAACCAGTGGAGCAAACTACCAGCAGAGGGACAAAAATGCCTGCCTATCGAATTCGATGGAGAGATAGTGAGCGTCCCGAGATTGTTTTGCAACATATGCTTATTTCTGATCCAGACCCAACTCCACCGCCTGAAAATGTAAGTCTTGATAAAGATTCGTAAGGTAAGATGTTAAGACATTTTTTTATTAATTAAATATAGAAATTGAATGCTCTAATAAATATATGAACACTAATTATAATTCTAATATTATTAGTAGCGTTTTAATACATTAGATAGCTCTCTTTTGGATTCATTTATTTTTTCTTGATGCCTTTTGTCGTGGAGCTTTCTTCCCCTGCCAACCCCAATCTTCAATTTAATCCATGAACCTTTAAGGTATAGAGTTAAGGGAATTAAAGCTAAACCTTTTTTTTCTAAATTGATTTTTAATTTATCAATTTCTCTGCGGTGTGCAAGGAGTTTTTTGATTCTTAACGGATCATGGTTGAAGAACTTACCAGCATGTGTATGAGGAGATATGTGTACATTATGTAGTTGTAATTGATCTCTTTTGATTAAACAAAATCCATCTTTTAGATTTACTTTCCCTGATCTAATTGATTTAACTTCCGTACCAAGAAGTTCTACGCCAGTCTCGAGTGTTTCGAAAATTTCATACTCATACCTTGCTTGACGATTTTCAGCTAAATGACGTTTTCCATCTATTGAAGAACTTTTATTTGATTTTTTCTTACCTTTTTTGCTCATTTTTTTTTATTGACCTCCATTTTTGTTCAGATCTCACTACTCTTCGGTCATGGCAATTGTGTCTTCAATTACTAATCGTTCCGAGCCTCCTAATAATAATGGAGAGGAGCGTTTGGTCGATTCTGCCCTGTTAAAAGACGAAGTCAATTCATCACAACAGGATTCCTTAAGACCAAATTGTTTTAATGACTTTATAGGTCAGTCAGAGTTGAAGAAAATTCTAGGTATATCTGTTAAAGCAGCTTTATCAAGAGGCGAGTCATTAGATCATTTATTGCTTTATGGCCCGCCTGGACTTGGTAAAACAACTATGGCATTAGTTATTGCTGAGGAATTAGGAGTTAAAGCAAGGATTACTAGTGCACCTGCGCTGGAACGCCCTCGAGATATAGTTGGATTATTAATTAATTTGCAACCACGTGAATTAATATTTGTTGATGAGATTCATAGACTTAATCGAATATCGGAAGAACTTTTATATCCAGCCATGGAAGATAGAAGGTTGGATTTGACAGTAGGAAAAGGGACCTCTTCAAGAATGCGATCTATTGATATACCTCCATTTACTTTAGTTGGTGCTACCACTAAGCCAGCATCGTTAAGTTCACCAATGCGAGATAGATTTGGGATTACTCAGCGATTAGATTTTTATAATTGTTCAGATCTTCAAAATATTGTAAAAAGATCAGCTAATTTAATTAAATTATCAATTACTGAAGAAGCATCTCTGCAATTAGCTAAAAGGTGTAGAGGTACTCCAAGAATTGCTAATAGACTTTTACGAAGAGTTAGAGATTATGCCGAGGTTTATTCCTCATCAGAAACAATTGACGCACAATTAGTCTCTAATGCACTTGCTTTGCATCGGGTTGATGATCGAGGCTTAGACTCGACTGATAGAAGTTTTTTACATTTACTGATTAATGTTTATGGAGGGGGTCCAGTTGGGATAGAGACATTAGCTGCCGCTCTTGGTGAAGATTCCAGCACATTGGAATCTGTAGTTGAGCCTTTTCTAATGCAGTCAGGCTTTCTTCAAAGAACTCCAAGAGGAAGAGTCGTTACTCCGACGGGGAAACAACATTTTTTGTTAACTTCATCGAAGAAATTAGATTCATGATTAATAGAAAAAATAAAAATATTTTATTTTTAATTCCTCTACTTTTAGTTTTAATTTCTAAACCATTTCCTCTCCAGGCAAACGTTTCTTCTCAAATTCTTTTTGAGAAAGCGCTGCAAGAGAGTAGAGAAGGAGATTTTATCGAAGCAAATAAAGATTGGAATTTATTTATTACTCAACATCCTGAAGATGCTGCTGCCTTAAGTAATAGGGGTAATATTCTCCTTGCCCTTGGTGATCCTGAAGGAGCAATAAGAGATCAGACTAAGGCAATAGAAATGTCGCCTGACGACTTGGATCCTTATGTTAATAGAGGTATTGCTAAAGAAGCTTTAAAACATTGGAAAGACGCTGCTGATGATTACAACTGGGTTTTAAAGCAAAATCCTGATAACTCTTCAGCTTTGTACAACTTGGCAAATGTAATGGGTTCTATGGGGAATTGGCTTGAGGCAGAGCGCTTGTTTCATAAAGCGTCTTGTTCTCAAAGTGGGTTTGCGATGGCTAGATCTAGTGAGGCTCTATCGATATATCAGTTGGGAGATTTGGATGGGGCAGAAGCAAAAATTAGACTTTTAATTCGTAAATATCCATTATTTGCAGATGCTCGTGCTGCATTAAGTGCGATTTTATGGCGTAAAGGCTTTATTGGAGAGGCAGAAAGTAATTGGGCAGCAGCATCTGGTTTGGATATACGATATCGGGAAAAGGATTGGGTCTTGAACGTTCGCCGTTGGCCTCCAAATCCAACGAATGATTTGATTGCATTTCTTGCTTTGGAGGATAGATGAAAGATTTTGAAAAAAATTTTGATCTTTCATTAAAGAAGATATTGCCTGATTTATTAAATCTTAGGAGGCATTTACATTCTCATCCTGAGTTAAGCGGTCAAGAGTATCAAACGGCTGCTTTAGTGGCTGGTGAACTAAGGAAATCAGGTTGGCAAGTAAAAGAAGGAATTGGCCGAACTGGCTTAATTGCTGAATTAGGCAATCAAAAGGGTCCTATTGTTGGTCTAAGAGTAGATATGGATGCTTTGCCTATAGAGGAGAGAACAGGCTTAAGTTACTCTTCTAAGACTCAAGGTTTGATGCATGCATGCGGACATGATCTGCATACATGCATAGGTTTAGGAGTTGCGAAAGTACTTGCAATGAACAAAGTCATATCTTCAGGAGTCAGAATTTTATTTCAACCTGCGGAAGAAATTGCACAAGGTGCAAATTGGATGAAAGCCGAGAATGCTTTAGAAGGATTAAATAGTTTATTTGGCGTGCATGTTTATCCAGACTTATCAGTTGGTAAAATTGGTATAAAAAGCGGAACATTCACTGCAGCTGCTGGAGAATTGGAAATAGATATCATTGGAAATGGAGGGCACGGAGCAAGACCTCATGAAGCAGTTGACTCTATATGGATAGCTGCAAAAGTTGTCAGTGGATTGCAGGAGGCGATCAGTAGGAGTCTTGATGCTCTTAATCCAGTGGTTATAAGTTTTGGAAAAGTCTCAGGTGGAAATGCTTTTAATGTTATCGCTGAGAAAGTTAATCTTTTAGGAACTGTTCGATGCCTTGATAGTGAATTATACGAAAAATTACCTGAGTGGATTGAAGAAATTGTAAGTAACATAGCCTCAACTTATGGAGCCAAGGCAATAGTTAAATTTAGATCAATAGCACCCCCTGTTTACAATGATCTTGCTCTAACTAATTTATTATTGAATTGCTCCAAAAATATTGTTGGAGAAGATAATATTGTTCATTTACAAAAACCGTCTTTAGGTGCAGAAGATTTTGCTTTCCTTGTCCAAGATGTTCCAGGAACAATGTTTCGTTTAGGAGTAGCTGGGGAAAAAGGATGTGCACCATTGCATAATGGACTTTTTAGTCTTGATGAGAGAAGTCTTGAAATAGGAATTAAAATTTTGTGTAAAGCCATAATTACTTCGATTCAAAATTCTAAGAAAATTTAACTTATATTTCCTATGAAAAGATTTGGTAACCCATTAATCTCAGTTGCTGCACCGCTTCTGGTCGCTCTGGCAATTTTAGGATTTGTTCATAGAGAAGGTAGAGAAAAGGTTCAAGCAATTCCTGCTTTTGTTGTTGGTAGTGGACTTGTCTTAACAGGAACTATCAGAAGATTAAGACGACGAAGAATGTTGCTTTTAGAAATAAAAAAGAGTATTAATCAAGAAAATTATTAATTTAAATAGTTTTTTTTATATCTATAAAAACTTTAGGGTTGAGTTTCTAAATACCAGCTAGGTTGTAATTATCACTAGGGGTGCCATATACCTCGTTGTATGGCTGAGATCACACCCTCCGAACCTGAACTGGTTAAAACCAGCGCAAGGAAAGTGAATTTTTGTGATCTTTGCATATTGCTCCTCTCATTTATCCAATAGCTATTTAGTTCATGCGTAATTCATGGTTGGCTTCCAGAAGAGGTAAACCCAATGTTTCACAAATGCACTTTGCTCGAAAAGGCGAAGTGACTGAAGAAATGGTTTATGTAGCAAAGCGTGAGAATCTTCCAGAATCATTAGTAATGGAGGAAGTTGCTCGAGGTCGGATGATTATTCCAGCCAATATCAACCACGCTAATTTGGAGCCTATGGCAATTGGCATTGCCTCTAAATGCAAAGTAAATGCAAATATTGGCGCATCGCCTAATGCTAGTGATGTTAAAGAAGAATTAAAGAAGTTAGATCTAGCAGTGAAATATGGAGCAGATACTCTTATGGATCTCTCCACTGGTGGAGTCAATTTAGATGAGGTAAGAACAGCAATCATTAATGCATCTCCTATACCCATTGGCACAGTTCCGGTATATCAAGCTTTAGAGAGTGTTCATGGATCAATATCAAGGCTAACCGAGGATGATTTTCTCCATATTATTGAAAAGCATTGTCAGCAAGGAGTTGATTATCAAACTATTCATGCTGGTTTATTGATTGAACATTTACCTAAGGTCAAAGGACGTATAACTGGAATTGTTAGCCGAGGAGGAGGAATACTTGCTCAATGGATGCTTCATCACTACAAGCAAAATCCTTTATATACACGTTTCGATGATATTTGCGAAATATTCAAGCGTTACGATTGTACTTTCTCTTTAGGAGATTCTCTTCGACCAGGTTGTCTTCATGATGCATCAGATGAAGCACAACTTGCCGAATTAAAAACTCTTGGTGAATTAACTAGACGAGCATGGAAGCATGATGTACAAGTCATGGTTGAAGGTCCAGGTCATGTACCTATGGATCAAATTGAGTTCAACGTTAGGAAGCAAATGGAGGAGTGTTCAGAGGCTCCATTTTATGTTTTAGGTCCTTTGGTGACTGATATTTCACCTGGTTATGACCATATATCTAGTGCCATTGGTGCCGCTATGGCAGGTTGGTATGGAACTGCGATGCTTTGTTATGTAACTCCTAAGGAACATTTGGGATTGCCAAACCCTGAAGATGTAAGAGAAGGATTAATTGCTTATAAAATTGCAGCTCATGCTGCAGATGTCGCAAGACATAGATCTGGGGCTCGTGATCGAGATGATGAGTTGAGTAAAGCTAGAAAGGAGTTTGATTGGAATAAGCAGTTTGAATTGTCTTTAGATCCAGAAAGGGCAAAACAATATCATGATGAAACTCTGCCTGAAGAAATCTTCAAAAAGGCTGAGTTTTGTTCAATGTGTGGTCCTAATCATTGCCCAATGAATACAAAGATTACTGATGAAGACTTAGATAAATTAGATAAAGAAATTATCTCAAAAGGGGCATCTGAATTAACCAGCTATAAAGTTAAATAAAGAAATCTGAATGAACTAATAAAAATCAACCATATAAAAAATTCAAGTTATATGGTTGATTCTTTTGATTTTTAATTACCAATCAGCTTTCTAGATTTCTCTAAAACATTCTCAACAGTAAATCCAAATTTCTCCATACATAATCCACCTGGAGCTGATGCTCCAAAGCTATTCATAGTTACACTGTCTCCATCTAGACCAATATATTTATGCCATCCAAAACTTTCTGCTGCTTCAACTACTAGACGTTTTCTGACTTGAGAAGGTAGAACTTCTTCCTTATAGCTTTCGCTTTGTTCTTCAAATAGTTCAATACATGGCATGGAAACTACTCTGACTTTTTTACCTTCTGCCGATAACTTTTTCGATGCCTGGACACATAAATCTAGTTCAGTTCCTGTTCCTATGAGAATTAACTCTGGAGTGCTATTGCAATCTTCGAGGATGTAACCACCTAAGGCAACTTTTTCAATAGATGAATTTTGTTGATTAGGCATGCCTTGTCTACTTAGGCATAAAGAACTTGGTCTCTTGCGATTTTTAATTGCAACTTTATAAGCACCACTTGTTTCATTACCATCGCCTGGTCGGAAAACCATCATATTTGGCATAGCTCTTAGAGATGGAATCGTTTCTATTGGCTGGTGGGTTGGTCCATCTTCACCTACACCTATGGAGTCATGAGTTAGAACGTAAATGACCCCAAGTTCACTAAGTGCAGATAGGCGCATGGAACCTCTCATATAATCTGCAAAAACTAAGAAGGTACCTCCATAAGGAATTAGTCCACTATCGTGGTAAGCAATGCCATTCAAAATAGCTGCCATAGCATGTTCTCTTACGCCAAAATGTAAATAACGTTTTTCTGGACTCGAATGCTGAAAAGATCCAGATTCCCCTTTTATGTCTGTGTAGTTTGAATGTGTAAGATCTGCAGAACCACCTATTAGTTCTGGAATGTGGGGCCCTAAAGCTCCTAAACATATTTGAGAATGTTTTCTTGTTGCAACACCTGAATCCTTAGGAGTGTAGGAGGGCAAAGCTTTATCCCAGTTTTGAGGTAGCTCACCTCTCAACATTCGTTCGAATTCATTAGCCTCATTGGGATATTTTTCTTTGTAAGAAACTAGAGTTTTATTCCATTCTTCTTCTAGTTGTGCTCCCTTAGGAATTGCCTGACGATATTCATCTATCGCATCTTGAGGTATTTCAAAAGGTTTATATGACCAACCTAGTTGCTTCCTAGTTAGTTCAGCTTCCTCTTCGCCAAGAGGGGCACCATGTATACCAGCAGTATCACTTTTATTTGGAGAACCAAATCCAATAGTTGTGGTTACTTTGATGATTGAGGGCTTATCGCTTACTGCTTTTGCATTTTCTATGGCTTTTGAAATGCCTTCTACATCTGTATTTCCCTCAGGAATTTCTTGTACATGCCATCCGTAAGCTTCATATCTTTTCAAAACATCCTCAGTAAAAGAAACATCAGTTCTTCCATCAATTGTTATGTGATTGTCGTCATATAAAGCAATAAGTTTTCCAAGTTTTAAATGTCCAGCAAGTGAACAAGCCTCTGAAGATATGCCTTCTTGATTACATCCATCTCCCATAATCACATATGTGTAATGGTCTACAACTGTTGAACCAGGCTTATTAAATTTTGCAGCTAAATGGGCTTCAGCAATTGCTAGACCTACAGCGTTTGAGATTCCTGCACCTAATGGTCCTGCAGTTACCTCTACTCCAGGGGTTTCAAAAGTTTCTGGGTGACCTGGTGTTTTAGAGCCCCATTGACGAAATTCTTTTATATCTTCGATACTTACTGAGTCGTAGCCAGTTAAATGCAAAAGAGCATATAAAAGCATGCATCCATGCCCTGCAGAGAGAACAAATCTGTCTCTGTTAAACCATTTAGGGTTTTTGGGATTATGTCTGAGGTGTTGATTCCATAAGGCATAACCCATTGGAGCACAACCCATTGGAAGCCCAGGATGACCACTTTTGGATTTATTTATTGCATCAACTGCAAGCATTCTGATGCTATTTATGCAAAGTGTGTCTAGAGAAGTACTAAGGGCAACCATTTGATCAGTGGGGGGGGAATAGAAATTTAATTAGAAAGAAAAGATTAGATTGATTAGATCATTTTTCGAAAAGCTAGGCAGACATTGTGACCACCAAAACCGAATGAGTTAGATAGTACGACGTCTAATTTCTGTTCTCTTGCTTTGTTGGGCACATAATCAAGATCACAGATTGGATCTGGGTTGGAATAATTGATCGTTGGCGGAATTGTTCCATGTTTTATTGCAAGAACAGAAGCAACTGCTTCTATTCCACCTGAACCTCCTAAAAGATGTCCTGTCATCGATTTTGTTGAGCTAACTGGAGTTTGAAATGCATGATTGCCAAGAGCACTTTTGATTGCTGATGTTTCATTGCTGTCATTGGCTGAAGTACTAGTTCCATGAGCATTTATATAATCAACTTTTTCAGGATCTATTTTGCCATCTGTCAATGCTAATTTCATTGCTTCGGCTCCTCCAGTTCCTCCTGGACAAGGAGAAGTGATGTGATGGGCATCACAGGTAGTTCCGTAACCAATAATTTCGGCGAGAATTGTGGCATCTCTTTTTAAAGCATGCTCAAGTGTTTCTAAAATAAGTATTCCTGCTCCTTCCCCAATAACAAATCCATCTCTTTGAGCATCAAAAGGTCGACTTGCTGTAGCTGGATCGTCATTTCTAAATGAAAGTGCCTTCGCACTCGCGAAACCAGCAACTCCTAACGGGGTAATACTCGCTTCTGCTCCTCCACAAACCATTGCATCAGCTTTTCCAAGTTGTAAAAGTCTAAAAGCATCTCCAATTGCATTAGATCCTGCTGCACATGCAGTAGATACTGCCGAACTAGGTCCTTTTGCTCCCAGTGCTATGGCAGCGAGACCAGTTGCCATGTTTGGAATCATCATGGGAACTGTAAAAGGGCTTACTCGACTGGGTCCTTTATTATTTAAGACATGGGCCTGAGTTTCCATAGTAAGAAGACCTCCCACGCCAGATCCAATAATCACGCCAATACGCGAAGAATTAGAGTCAGTAAGTCTGAGACCAGAATGTTCTAGTGCCTCTTTTGCAGCAATTACTCCAAATTTTGAGAATCGATCCCATCTTTTGGATTCTTTTGGTTCTAATTTGCCCGTTGGGTCAAAATTTTTCACCTCTGCTGCAAATCGACAAGCATGTGAAGAGGCGTCAAATAGTGTTATGGGTTTCACCCCATTACAGCCAGAGACAAGCCCTTTAAAATAACTTTCGACGTTGTTGCCAATTGGAGTTATGGCACCAAGGCCTGTAACAACAACTCGATGGAGGTTCTCCATCATTTAATCCTCAAGCCTGTTTTTCTTCAATGTATTTGACAGCATCGCCAACGGTGGTAATACCTTCAGCTGCTTCATCGGGAATCTCTATGTCAAAAGCTTCTTCTAGAGCCATGACTAGTTCGACAGTGTCGAGAGAATCTGCGCCAAGATCGTTTTGGAAATTTGATGCCGGCTTTACTTCACCTGCTTCAACGCTAAGTTGTTCGGCAACGATAGAGCGAACTTTTTCTAGGATTGCTTCCTGGGACATAACCTTTAGAACCTGACTTCCAATCCTACGGGCTAGAGTGTCGAGTTAACAAAAATGACGGAAATGATTTAAAAAAAACTATGAACGATTCGTAGGAGTATATTTTTATACATCAAGCAAATGTGGGTTGGTACTGTGTCACACGCTGTCAAAATCTACGATACCTGTATTGGTTGCACCCAATGCGTAAGAGCTTGTCCTTTGGATGTGCTTGAAATGGTTCCCTGGGATGGCTGTAAAGCAAGCCAAATAGCTTCTTCTCCTAGAACAGAAGATTGTGTGGGATGTAAGCGATGCGAAACTGCATGCCCTACTGATTTTCTTAGTATTAGAGTTTACTTAGGTGATGAAACTACCAGGAGTATGGGATTAGCTTATTAGTTAGCTTAATATTTTCAATCCTGTAGACTGATTTTTATATAAGCAATTCTTCTTGTAGAAGATATTTGTTAATTACTATGTGTGGAATAGTTGCTGTAATTGGTTCTAGAGAGGCAGCCCCAGTCCTTTTAAATGGTCTTAGACATTTAGAATATAGAGGTTATGATTCTGCGGGTTTGGCAACCATTGAAAATTCAAACGAAGATCACATAGGAGTACTTACAACTAGAAAATCAAAAGGGAAACTTATTAATCTTTCGAATTTAGTTCAAGAAAATGGTGCACGAGGTCATTTAGGAATAGGCCATACCAGATGGGCTACTCATGGAAAGCCAGAAGAGAGAAATGCTCATCCACATGTGGATTCTTCTGGCGAAATAGCCGTGGTTCAAAACGGGATTATTGAGAATCACACAGAATTACGTTCAAGCTTGCAAGAGAAAGGAATCAAATTATCCTCTGATACTGATACGGAAGTTATTCCTCATTTAATAGGAATTGAAATCGGAAATTGCCTGGATAAAGGTTACCCAAGTAATGGATCAACATTACTAATTGCTGTTCAGAAGATTTTATCTGAATTGAAAGGAACATATGCCATCGCAGTAATTTGGGCTAAAGCTCCTGATGCTTTAGTAGTTGCGAGAAGAAATGCACCATTGGTAATTGGATTTGGAGAGGGGGAATTTTTCTGCGCTAGTGATACTCCAGCCTTGATTGGATGTACTCGTACTTTCTTACCTTTAAAAGATAATGAGGTGGCGTTATTAACCCCGCTTGGAATAGAACTTTATGATGAAAAAGGTATAAGACAGCAAAGGTCACCATCCCTTGAAAAGGGAGTTGAGCACTTCCCAGACAAGAGAAACTTTCGGCATTTCATGCTGAAGGAAATTCATGAGCAACCAGATATAGCAGCATTATGGATAGAAAAACATTTGCCTCCTGATTTACCTTTAGGAACCTCAGTTTCTTTACCCATTGATCAATCTTTTCTTAAGTCCATTCAGCAAATTCAAATTCTGGCTTGTGGTACGAGTCGTCATGCTGCAATGGTTGGTGCTTATTTATTGGAACAATTTGCAGGCGTCCCCACTCAGGTTTATTTCGCAAGTGAATTTCGTTATTCTCCTCCCCCCCTGTCCCCAAACACCTTGACTATTGGTGTAACTCAATCAGGAGAAACAGCTGATACTTTAGCAGCATTAAATATGGAGAAAGAAAGAAGAAAAGCTACTAATAATCCAGCTTTTTATTATCACCAATTAGGAATAACCAATAGACCTGATAGTTCTTTATCTCGTGAAGTGAGCAATATTTTGGATATTGGAGCTGGCCTTGAGATTGGTGTTGCTGCTACTAAAACTTTTTTGGGACAAATGTTGTCTTTTTATGGATTAACTTTATTATTTGCCTCTCATACAAAAAAAAGAACATTTGAAGAGATTTCAAATCTTGTCAATGATTTGAAATTAGTCCCTAATCAATTAAGAGAGCTAATTCTGAAACATGATCGTTTATCTGAGGAAATATCACATAAATTTAATCAAACTCAGGATGTAATTTTCCTGGGTCGTGGAATTAATTATCCGATAGCGTTGGAAGGAGCATTGAAACTGAAAGAAATAAGCTATATACATGCACAAGGCTATCCTGCTGGAGAATTAAAACATGGACCGATAGCTCTTTTAGAACAAGATGTTCCCGTAATATCTATTGCCGTTCCAGGGGTAGTTTTCGAGAAAGTCCTTAGTAATTCACAAGAGGCAAAAGCAAGAGATGCTCGATTAATAGGAATTGCACCACCTGGAAAAGAATCTGAAATATTTGATGAACTATTTCCTATACCGAATGTAAGTGAATGGGTTAGCCCTTTGTTGACTGTTATTCCATTACAGTTATTTAGCTATCACATTGCTGCACATCGAGGACTTGATGTAGATCAGCCTAGAAATTTAGCAAAAAGTGTAACAGTTGAGTAATTATTTTTTATGCTTACTCTTTTTAACTCTTCCGTAGGAATCATCAAAACGAATTATGTCATCTTCATTTAAATAAGCTCCACTTTGAACTTCAATTAGTTCAAGTTTCATTAAACCTGGGTTACTCAATCTATGTTTGCAACCTAGAGGGATAAATGTACTCTCATTCTCACTTAGTATTTGTTGCTCTCCATTTTTTTCTATTAGTGCAGTGCCTTTTACGATAATCCAATGTTCGGCTCGATGATGATGCATTTGTAGAGAAAGTGAAGCATTAGGGTTCACTTCTATTAATTTAACTTGCCATCTATTACCTGAAACTATAGTTGTGTAATGTCCCCAAGGTCTATATATTTTTCTATGTGTTTTACCTTCTGAAATGCCTTCTTTACCTAGTTGCTTAACTATATCTCCAACATTTTGAGAATGTTCTTTATCAGCGATTAAAATAGCATCATTAGTCTCTATAGCAATTAAGTTTTCTATCCCTAGTCCTACTAATAACCGATGTTCACTGTTTAAATAGCAGTTTTTACTATTTGCAATTATAACTCTTCCATTAATACAATTTCCGTCATTATCTTTTTTACTTGTATTCCAAAGAGATTTCCAACTTCCTATATCATTCCAACCTGCATTAAGTGGTAAAACAGTACCTAATTTTGTTTTTTCCATTACTGCAATATCAATAGAGACTTTTGGACAACTTTTGAATGATTCCATCTCTAATCTAAGGAAGTCTAGATCGGCTATATCTTCTTCAAGTGCAGTTTTGCAGTAGTTTACTATTTTTGGAGAAAATCTTTCTAACTCATTCAATATTGCACTTGCTTTGAATAGAAACATTCCACTATTCCATGTAAAGCGAGAATCTTTGATTAATTCTTCAGCTTTATTTTTATTTGGTTTTTCAATAAATCTTTCTATTGGTAATCCAATTCCTGTTTCTTGACTTAGAGCTTCAATTGCTTCGATATATCCGTAACCTGTTTCGGCGCTTGAAGGGACTATTCCAAAAGTCACAAGACGTCCTTGCTTTGCATAAGTCTTTGCACATTCAATTACTCTTTGAAACTCAGTTATGTTTTGGATCTCATGATCAGCCGCTAAAACTAAAAGCAAGGGATCATGCCCTTTAGAAATAGCTTGAAGAGCTGCAACTGCTATCGCTGGAGCTGTGTTTCGGCCAATTGGTTCAAGAATAATTGCTTGTGGAGTTGTATTGATTTCTCTCATTTGTTCAGCAACTATGAACCTATGATCTTCATTGCAAAGCAATATTGGTTTTTCAAGTCCCTCTAAACCAACTAGCCTTTCATTTGTTTGCTGTAAAAGAGTTTTTTTAGTTTCATTATTTAGAGCTAAATATTGCTTGGGATAACTTTCTCTGGAAAGAGGCCAAAGTCTTGTACCAGATCCACCGCATAGAATCACTGGAACTAGAGAATTGACAGTCACTGTCTAAAGGGGGTTGTTTGGAAATGAGATTGTAGAGTTTTTTTTCAAAACCTTTAAAGATCTAGGAGACCTGGTGGGGGATTGAGTAAAAGCCATTTTTCTTGGATTTTTATTTCTGGGACAATTTCTTTTACAAAAGGTACTAAGACTTTTTTACCTTCAACTAACTCTATCTCTAGGAGGTCGTTGCCTCCTTTGATTAAGTTAGTTACATGACCAATTAATTTCTTTGTCGGCATAAGCCTTGCTTCTAATCCAATCAGGTCTAAGCAGTGGAATTCTCCCTCTTTCAGAAAAGGTCTGCTATTAACTGGAACAACAAGATTCCATCCAAGAATTTTTTCGGCAGCATCGCGAGTAGATATTCCTTCAATAGTAAGAATATAGGTAGATTTACCAGGGATAGACTTTCCTTTTATTAAATTTATTTCTCTAGGTGCCTCATTAGTTTGTTGTATCCATCTTTTACCTGGATGCGTAAATCTTTCGGGAAAGTCGCTACTAGGATTAATACGAATATCACCTTTTAAGCCTTGTGGCGAAACAAACTTACCTATTACCATCCAAGCCTCTTCGTCGATCATTTTAAAAAGTAGACTTATTATTTATATAGGTTATTTTACTAATTTGCAATTATGGCTGAATCAAAAGATCCAATTCTTCCAGGAACAACAGTCACTGTAAATAACAGCAAATCAATTTACAATGGATACATAGGATTTGTACAAAGGGTAAGTGGAGATAAAGCAGCAGTTCTTTTTGAAGGAGGTAATTGGGATAAATTGCTTACAATTCCTTTAAAAGATCTTTTGAAGAGCTAGATTTTTAAAATATGAATTATTTATATATTCGGTTTCATTAAATTATTTTTATATAAATTTCTTAAAGCATTCTTAGCTGCCTCCTTTTCTGCTTGTTTGATTGAACCTCCAAAACCTTCTCCTTTGGCATGATTTTCTATAAATACGATGCAAAAGAACCGGTTTGGATTGGCATGTTCTTTATGTCGCTCATTTGTTTCATATTTAGGAATAGAGAAACCTTTTCCCTGGCTCCACTCTTGGAGTGCTGATTTATAGTTTTCTCTATGAGGGTCTGATAAAACTTCTTCACTTCTTTCATTCCAAAATGGAATAAGCCAATTTTTGATAGGATCTAATCTACCTAAAGTTTCATATAATGCACCTATTAAAGCTTCTGTTGCTTCAGCATGAATAGTTGCTCTTGCTGAGTGATCACGTAGAGCTTTAGGACCAATAATCAATATTTTACTGATATGTATTTTTGCACCAACTTTCTCCAGCCATTGGTCGCTTACAAGCTGTGAACGAAGTTCAGATCTTTCTCCTACTTTCATCTCTGGATATTTTTCTTTAATAAAATCTGAAGCAATTAGTCTTAGAACTGCATCTCCAAGAAATTCCAAATTTTCATAATTAATTGAATTATTGGATGAGCTATGTGTGAGAGCTTCATTAATTATTAATAGATTATTTGTTTGTTTTGTTGTCAGCTTTTCTTTAGATTTCTTTTCTAAATTAAGATTGCTAATGAATTCAACTATATCTTCTGATCTTTTATTTGAAAGGGTATTTTTCATAATCTTTCCAAGAAGAAGATTGAAGTTGGTAAATTAATACTCAGTTTTGAAGTGTAAAGATTGTTTGAATTAAGAAGATGAAAGCAGGTCATAAGCCGGGTTCTGTTCAGTCACTTTTCTATAGAAAAGTGAGAGGGTAATCATCTATCTGGGACTATCGTTACCGATAGCCTCAAGCGGCTTTACTTTAGGAATGAGGTTTATGGTCGCCCTGTGTTCCTAGCCTTGCTCCGAGCCGGGGTTTACCTAGCCAGCACCTCTCGATGCTGCTGGTGCGCTCTTACCGCACCTTTGCACCCTTGCCTTGCTTGTTGGGATTTCACCATTAAGCAATAGGCGGTGTATTTCTGTGGCACTATCCTCACGGTCACCCGCACTGGGAATTATCCAGCAAGCTTGACCATTTGGGAGCCCGGACTTTCCTCAATTGAATTCTTCAGCATTTGGCTGAAGTTTCAATTGCGATTACCTCCCCTGCTTTCAACTCCATCATGCCTCAAGGCATAATCTATTTCAGGGGGCTGTAGCTCAGTTGGATAGAGCGACGGTTTCCTAAACCGTAGGTCGTGGGTTCAAGTCCCGCCAGCCCCGTATTAATAACTAATTAAAATTAAAAAAAAACTAAATCCATATGTAGTGGGTGTGCAAAATCTTTACTCTCTCGCTAGCGTATATTTAGTGAATCAGTCAAGAATGGCACAGCTTCACGATCTTCGTTTGCGTTTACTTATCCAACAGGAAAGTGAGCACATTTCAAAATCGCAACCTACCGATTTAGATCTTTCAGTGGTTCAAGCAAGATGTTTATGTTGGTTAACACTTTTAGCAGATGCTCATGAAGATCAGGCTGATGATGCCGAAAAAAGAGGTGATACAGAGCAGGCGATGGGATGGTTTGCGGATTCGATGAGATTACGTGATGTAATTCAAGTTGTTACAAGTGTCGAAATTCCTCTTCCTGAGAGCTCTGAGGGAGAAAAGAACGATGAAGGTGGAGGTTTGTTTCGTGGTGAGCCCCCTATGACGGCCTAAGAGATGTAATGATGGATGTGAGTTGACTTGAACAAGGTGCCTGAAGAACCATGTCAATGTCCAGATTGTTTGAAGTTTTATCGAGAGCATGATCGGCTGATTAGGCAATATCCAACACTTCGTCATCAACAAGAAATTAATTGGGCGGCTCTTCAGTCTTTCAGGACACTTTCTGGAAAAGTTTTAGAAGACTTACAAAAACAAATTAGCCACAATTCATCCACTAACTCTCCAAAAAACTTAGATGATGGTTCTGTTGAAAATCAGAATGAATCTATTATTCAAGCAATTGCAGATCTTGAAAATATAAATGCTCATCTTTTTTCTATAGAAGCTCTCATGGAGAGAGTATTTGATGTGAAAGTCCCTCAAGAGGTTGAAAATAAATTTATAGAAATTGCTGGAGAATTAGCTCCAGACCCATTAAATATTGATCGTTTAAGGTTGAATAGACTTTTGCATCAGACCCCCGATGTCCCAGATAAATAAACTCAGCTTTCGCAACTTATTTCTACAGGCATTGGATTAACTTTCCAAATGGACTGACAATATTCTCTGATTGATCTGTCGGACGAGAAGAACCCTGATCTTGCAGTATTTAATAATGCCATTCGATTCCATGTTTTACTTTTTTTCCAAACTTGACTTACTTCATCCTGTGCACGAAGATAGTCTTCGAAATCTGCCATTACAAAGAAAGGATCATTGCCAGTCAAAATATTTATTATTGGTCTGAATAATTCACTATCACCGTTACTAAAATGACCAACTTCCAATAATTTTAGAATTTCTTGTAGCTCATTTGATTTTTCAATAAAACTTGATGGTTGATAACCTTGATTCCTTAATTCCATGATTTCTGATTCTGTATTCCCGAATAAAAAGAAATTCTCAGATCCAACTCTTTCACGTATTTCAACATTTGCCCCGTCAAGTGTTCCAATAGTTAACGCTCCATTCATTGCAAATTTCATATTTCCAGTACCTGATGCTTCTTTCCCAGCTGTTGATATTTGTTCAGAAAGATCAGTTGCTGGATAAACTTGCTCTCCTAATTTCACATTGTAATCTGGTAGAAAAACAACCCTCAATAATCCATCCATATCAGGATCGGCATTAACTACTTCTGCTATTCCATTTATAAATCTAATCATTAGTTTCGCCATGAAATAACCAGGTGCAGCCTTTCCTCCAAAAATAATTGTTCTAGGCGCAATATTTTTTGTTATGCCATTTTTAATTCTTAGATATTGAGCAATAACTTGCAAAGCATTTAAGTGTTGTCTCTTGTATTGATGAATTCTTTTTACTTGGACATCAAACAAGCTTGCAGGGTCTACAAGTACTCCTGTTTGTCTATGTATGTACCCTGCAAGCTTTCTTTTACCAGAAAGTTTTGCTGAAGCAAAAAGATCTAAGAAATTAGAGTCATTTTCTTTTTTTTCTAATTCACGTAGTAGATCCATATTTGTTATCCAATTAGGTCCTACCTCTTTATCAAGGAGTTTTGAAAGTTCAGGGTTAGCTAGAGCTATCCATCTTCTAGGGGTAACTCCGTTAGTCACATTGGTGAACTTTTCGGGCCAAAGTTCAGCAAATTCTGGTAACAATTGTCTTTTAATTAAGTCTGAATGAAGAGCTGCCACACCATTAACATGATGGGCTCCAATTGTTGCTAGATGAGCCATTCGGATAGCTTTTCCACCATCTTCATCAATAATTGAAAGTTTTCTTAGAATTGAATCATTTCCAGGATATTTAAGCCTTACTTGTTGCAAAAATCGTCTATTTATTTCATAAATAAGTTCTAAGTGTCTGGGTAATAAGTTTTTAAATAGATTGAGATCCCACTTTTCAAGTGCTTCAGGTAACAATGTGTGGTTTGTATAAGCAACCGACCTATTTGTAATTTCCCAAGCTTTCTCCCAGTCCAATTTATATTGATCAATCAGTAATCTCATCAACTCTGCTACGGCAATAGCTGGATGGGTATCATTAAGTTGAACTGTCCAGTGGTCAGAAAAATCTTGAATTGCTATAGATCTCTTCTCAAGACTTCTCAGCATGTCTTGCAGTGAGCAACTTACAAAGAAATGTTGCTGTTTAAGACGAAGTCTTCTTCCTTCGTCGGTTCCATCATTTGGATATAAAACTTTTGAGAGAGTTTCAGAAGCAACTTTTTCTTCAACAGCTCCGTAATAGTCACCTATGTTAAATGCATAAAAATCAAAACTTTCTGTTGCATCAGCTCGCCATAAACGCAAACGATCACAGCTATTGACTCGATAACCAAGGACAGGAACATCGTGTGGAACTCCTATTGCATGTTCACTTGGTATCCAGCGAGAACGATAATTACCGTGATCGTCAATGTAGCTTTCTGTTTGGCCACCAAAG
Source organism: Prochlorococcus sp. AG-315-I14 (assembly GCA_003283665.1). Next base: position 32,799 of record QBWF01000010.1, read on the forward strand.
CCAACTAAACAAGCTTCATCAGGCTGAGGTAATTCCCAAGGCCACCCTCCTTTTAGCCATTTATCAGTAACTTCAACTTGCCATCCATCTCTAATAAGTTGGTTGAAAATGCCGAATTCATATCTAATGCCATATCCAACCGCAGGTACCTGCAAGCTGGCTAGGGATTCCATATAGCATGCAGCTAATCTTCCAAGTCCACCATTACCTAGGCCAGGTTCTTCCTCAACTTCTAAAATGTCATTAAGTGATTCAA
>QBWF01000011.1 GCA_003283665.1 Prochlorococcus sp. AG-315-I14
CAAAAGCAATAGAACTGAAACCAACTTTTGCCATTGCGAAAATGAATAGATGGCAATTACTTTTTGATCAAGGAAAGTTCGATCTTGCATTAAGAGATTCAGATTCCTGCAACACAAAATTATCAAGAGCATGTTCTCTAGAAACCCTTTATGCATTAGGAAGGATTAAAGAGATTTATGAGAGAATCGAAAATTCTTCTGATCTGGATAACGAAAATGTCAGAATGGCAGCATTTGCTTCATTCATTGCTGAGCAAGAAAACAAAGAAACTGCACTAAATTTCTGTAAAAACCCTCTTTCGTTTTTATATATTTCCAATATCAAAGTACATTTAAAACAATATGTTGAATTTACAAAAGATATTATTAATGAACTTAGTAATATAAAAACAATTTGGGAACCTTTAAATAAAACTACTCGCAATGGATTCCAAACGCCTCCTTATATAAATTTGTTTTCAAATTCCTCTAAACAAATTTCAAAACTTAAGTCAATTATTTTAAATGAATTAGATTCATATTACTCTAAATTTGAAAACGAATCTTGTTCTTATATTCAAAAATGGCCCTCAAATAGGAATTTAAAGGCATGGCATGTAATTCTTAAAAAGCAAGGATACCAAGACGCACATATACATCCTTCTGGATGGCTTAGTGGCGTTATTTATTTGAAGGTTGTTCCTACACTAGGGAATGATGAGGGGGCAATTGAATTTAGTTTAAATGGGCAAAATTATTCCAATCTCAACTCTCCAAAATCAATACATCATCCAGAAGTAGGAGATATAGTTTTTTTCCCTTCTTCTCTTCACCACAGGACTATCCCTTTTTCGACAGATACGGACAGAATAGTTATTGCATTTGACTTAATGCCAAATTAATTGATCACTAGATTTTCCTCACTCGATTGTTTTATACTGAATCAGCAGCTAATCGAGCCAGTAAAATTATTCACCTCGCACATGCAGAAACTCCACTTGATTAGTTATTAAGTAGTGCTTTTTGGACTTGTAAATATGAATAAATAATCATGGTTAAACGCCTTAAACTTTTAGATTTATCAATTAGCGGTTTTGTATAAATATAAAAAACAGACTAAATAATCAAACTACAATAGCAATCTCTTAAATATAGCTCTATCTACCAATAGTCTAGTAAAGTTATACTCTAGAATACTAACTACAATAAATAACAACTAAAAACAAATAGCGGCTTATTAATAAAAAGAAAAATTTCTTTTGAAGCTTTATATTTAAACTATCTGATTGACTATAAATTGATCCTCTCAAAGGTTTAAATTTTTCATAGCTATAAAAACATGGTAATATATATTATAATTAATAAACTAAAGTGAATTATATCAATGAAAGGTTTTGGCGAAACACAAAGATCAAAGAAAAACAAAACATCTTCTAGCTTAAAAGGAAAAGCTATTATTGAAAATGCATTTAGATTTCACTCTGAAGGCAACATCTCTAAAGCTGCAGAGTATTACCAAGCTTATATAAATAAAGGGTTTCTAGACCCTTTAGTTCTATCTAACTATGGGGTTATTTTATATCAAGCCGGAAATACTGCTAAAGCTATTAGTTTATACCAAAAGTCTATACAAGAATTCCCACAAAGTCCTCAGGCATACTCAAACTTAGGAAATATATATGCAAGCATGGGAGATCATGATAAGGCTATATCACACTTTCAAAAAGCAACATCAATAAATCATAATTATTTAGATGCTTATTACAACCTAGGTAAAAGTTTAATAAAAACTAAGAGGTTTAATGAAGCTGAAGATGCCTTCAAAGAATCATTAAGAATAAACCCTAAATGCCCTAAGTCTCATCATAATCTAGGTGTCATTAAAAAAGAAATGAATGATCTTGCAGGAGCAGAAATATCTACAAGAAAAGCAATAGAGTTTGATCCTAACTTAGCAGAAGCTCATAATAATCTTGGAGTAATACTTAAAAGTAAAAACAAGCTATATGAAGCCAGGCTTGCAATAGAAAAAGCAATATTAATTCGACCAAACTATTCAGAAGCATTGTCAAACCTTGGCAATATTTCAAGAGAAATGGGAGATTTTACATTTGCAAAATCAGCCTATAATAAATCAATAATTAACAAAACTGATTTTGAAGATGCCTTTTATAACTTAGGTATCCTTGAAAAATTTTCAGGCAATCACTATGAAGCGGAAAGAATAACAAGAAAAGCTCTGGAGTTAAACCCAAATTCAGCTTTGTCAAATAACAATCTTGGAGAAATATTAATATTAATGGATAGGGTAAAGGAAGCGAAAAAATTTATTAATAAGTCTATTGAGATTGATCCAGAATATGCGGAAGCATATGCAAATCTAGGGCAGGCCCTAATATTAGAAAGTGACTTCTTATCTGCTAAACAATATCTCCAAAAAGCTATTAATATTAGTACAGAGAACTATAGATATAAAGCAGCAATGCTTTATACATTATCAAGATTGTCTGAATATCAAGAGCAAGAGAAATATAACTCTAATATAATTAATATGGGAACAGAAGGGGAAAGCATAGATCCATTATTATTCCTAACTTTAGAAGATAGCCCTAAAAGGCATCTTCAAAGGTCTAGAAATATCTATAATAAAAAATTCAAAAGAGATTCATCAAATATTATATATAGACAAAAAACTAAAATCAATATTGGTTATTTTTCAGCAGATTTCCGAGACCACCCAGTAATGCATATTATGGAGGGTTTGTTTAAAAATCATGACAAAGATAATTTCAATATATTTGCATACTATTTTGGTGGAGAAGAAGATATGTATACCAAGAAAGTAAGGAATTCAGTTGATTATTTTCATAATATTAGCAATCTTAACCATCTAGAGACTGTTAAAAAAGCTAGAAAAGATGAGCTAGATATTGCTATAGACCTTATGGGGTATTCTAAGAAACATAGAATGCCAATTTTCTCCTATCGAGTAGCACCTGTTCAAATAAATTATTTAGGTTTTCCTGGCTCATCTGGATCTGATGAAATAGATTATTTAATTGCAGATGAAATAGTAATTCCAAGAAAATCTCAGATTTTCTATTCTGAAAAAGTTATTTACATGCCAAATTGTTATATGTGCTTTGATAATGAAAGAAAGATTTCAAAAAAACAATATGAAAGAAAAGATTTTGGTCTTAAAGAAAATTCATTTATACTTGCAGCATTTCACAGAAATGAAAAAATAACCCTCAAAGAAATTAATTCATGGTCTCGTATCTTATTAAAAATTCCTGACTCAATTCTTTGGTTATCTACACCTAACGAAATAGCGAAGAAAAATTTAATTAGTGCTTTTACAAAGAAGGGAGTTGATCAACATAATATTATTTTTGCAGAACGCCTGAAGAGCTCAGAAGAACATCTTGCAAGACACTCATGTGCTGATGTATTTGTTGACACATTCAACTACAATGCTCAGTCAACTGGTATTGACTCATTATGGGCAGGTTTGCCTGTTATTAGTCTCCAAGGAGAAAGTTTCTCTTCTCGCGTAAGCTCTAGTTTTTTGATTAATTTAGGGTTGACTGATCTTGTTGCTCATAGCATAGATGAATATGAAGAAAAAGTTTTAGACTTATTCCATCAGCCAGGCAAACTAGATCGAATCAAAAATACTCTCAAAGATATGATCAAAGATAATCCTTTATTTAATTCCTTAAAAAGTACACAAGATATTGAAAAAATTTATTTTAAAATGATTGATAAGTTAAAAGACGGAAATGAAAAGTAAACCATTAAGCTCCAAAAATTGGAAAAATTGTGTTCAAATGATGCCTATATTTGGTATTGATATTATTATTTTAAATAAAAATTTAAGAGTCTTAATGGGGCAAAGAATAAATGATCCTGCAAAAGGTTTTCTTTTTGTTCCTGGAGGAAGAGTTTACAAAGGAGAAAAGAGAAAAAATGCATTCAAAAGAATTCTACTTTCCGAAACAGGGTTGACTTATGAATTTGATAAAACAGAACTTTTAGGGATTTACGAACACTTCTATACCATTCCCAATTCTAATAATAACCAAAAAATACATTATGTGATTGAAGCTAGAAAAATAAAATTAAATATAAATAAAGAAGATATCAATATGAATGAACAACACTCAAGTTTTCATTGGATAAATATGAAAGATAGTGCCGATTCAAAAATTCATCCCTATTGTAAAGACTATATTATTGATATGAAGCAAGCATAAAATAGAGATAATAATAATTATTAATTGAAATTTAAGTCTAAAGAATTACAGCTCATAGGGTAAAGCTACTTTTAAAAACTCATTGCATACTCTATCAACATCATCTTTTTTTAAATCAGCATGTATAGGAAGATATATGCCCTTTTCATGGATTTGATCTGCGTATTTTAAAGAAGTTTTTTCACCTTTAAAGTTTTTCCAAAATGGTTGATTGCCCATAGAACCAGAAATCAAAGGTCTCGATTCAATATTCTTTAATTTCAAATGAGCCCAAACTTCATCAGGATTATTTACCAAGGTAGCAAATGCAAAGCTTGAGATAAAATCAGTTCTAGATTTCTGGCACCAAAATCCCTTGATATTCTCTTTGTATTGTGAGAATATATTACTGCGCTTTTGGCAATATTCCTCTAATAAATCCATTTGCAGAAGACCAAGATAAGCATTTAAATCAGTAGATCTTAAATTATAACCAGGATAGTAAAAGGTATATAAATCTCTAAAATTTGATGTTTGATATTTAGACTTTAAGTTATTAGCAAATTTAGCATCTAGATTTCGACTCCACCCATGAGCTCGTAGCGATTTGCTGATCTGATTAAATTCATAATCATTACTACAAAGACAACCACCTTCAATAGTTGAAATATGATGACCATAAAAAAATGAGAAACTAGAAGCTAAACCAAAAGACCCTAATTTTTTTGAGGCTACTAATGATCCTAAAGACTGACAACAATCTTCTAATAATCGAACATTAAACTGATCACAGATGTCTAATATCTTTTCTACTGATGAGTTATGACCAAGGACATGCACTATAACCAAAGTAGAAATATTATCTGACTTAATTATCTTATAAAGATGGTCAATATTAATTCCTAAATCAACAGGATTTGCATCTATTAAATGAGGCTCATAGCCCAAATTAATAAATGGTGAAACAGTAGTAGACCATGAGAGTGATGGTATTGCGACTTTCTTATTCCTTAGATTCCTATATAGTAAATTAGTAGTTGCCATTAAAAGATTGGCAGATGATCCACTATTTAAGAAGGTAGAATCCTCAACTTGTATATATTTTGAAAAAACAGATTCAAACTCTTTTGAAAGTTCACCTTGTGTTAATCGTGGATAACTTTTTAACCACTCAGATAAGGAATCAATATGGGATTTAGGAATTGTTTCAGAAGCTAATCCGATTCTTTCGAATTCATTAGAGCTAATATCAGATAGCATTATGAATACTTTTGTTAACGAATTCTAAGTAATGATTATAAGTTATTGTTAGGCCTTCCTTTAAAGTAACGCGAGGAGCCCAACCAAAACTATTTATCTTTTTGACATTTAACAATTTCTGCTTCATACCAATTGGCTTTGAAAGATCAAAAGAAAATCTTCCCTCATAGCCTATTACCTTCGCTGCCTCTTTATAATATTCCAAAATAGTGTGATCTTGACCTATTCCTACATTCATAATATTTGGTAGTTCTTCAATAAGTGGCAGCAAGCACCAAATTGAGCTTACTAGGTCATCAACATGCATAAACTCTCTCTTGGCTGAGCCATCACCCCAAACAATTACTTCAGGTATATTATGTACTTTCGCCTCATGCAGCTTCACAATTATTGAGGCTATTAGATGCGACCTATTAGCATTAAAATTATCATATCTACCATATAAATTACATGGCATCAATGTTAGATAATTGCGAGATGGATCTTCCTTAACCAAGTAATCACATAATCTTTGGGCTGCAATCTTTGCCAATGCATAACCTTCATTTGTTGGCTCTAATTCTCCTTGCAGCAAAAATTCCTCCTTTAAGGGGTTCGAAATGTTCCTTGGATACATACAAGAACTTCCAAGATTAATGATATTTTTAATACCTATTTCTGCTGCTTCTGAAATCAAAATACAGCCTATCTCTAAGTTAGAAATAAGAAACTTTGAAGGATTAGCAATATTTGCATGAATACCACCAACGAGACCAGCTGCATGAATTATATATTCAGGAGATTTAGCAATTAACCATTGTCTAACCTTTAACTTATCTGTTAAATCTAATTCTTGACGATTGGGAGCTAAAATTGTGTGGGATTTTGCTAAATTACTTTCTTTGATATTTCTTCCAACCATCCCAGTTCCACCGGTAATTAGAATACGCATATAGTCAGCCTCATAAAGTTATAAATTAATAGCAATAACATAATAGATTAATTATAGATCATTTTTCAGAGTAATATCCTAGGTAAATGGCAACGTCATCCAATTCATCAATAATTTTGTCAATCTCAGAAAATGAAAAAAAAGAACGCCAGCTTTTGCTGTCGTTATTAGAAATATGTCCTGACTGAAATCCCGTTTCAGAATCAAAAGCTCTAATATTTTCTTTTGAAACAATAACAACTTCATTGGCTTGAATTGTTTCATTTCTTTTAATTTTGCTGCGCAAATTAGCTTCAGATTTCCTAATCATTGATTGAACACATACACGACTATATTTCTCTATTATTCTTTCTTGAATATCTAAATCAAGTTCAATTTCGAGAAAGTCCGCAATTTTCTGGATAGCTTCAATTTGATTTAAAATCAGATCCTCATATCTTTGGATAAGTATATTTTTTTTCTTCGTAGCTTTATAATGGTCTATAAGTGATGAATGAGTTTTCGCAACTGAAATTGCCTTGTCTAAATCACATTTTGTAAATCGCATAAAAGATAGGCAAATCTCATAAGGATTTCTAATGTTAGTTATAAATTTTGAGTTTGGTAAATCAGTCCTCACGAAATCATGAGAATGAATAACATATTTATTTTTAGAATTTTGGTCTATGGAAGCTTCTTCCTTAAATAATTTAATAGCTTCACTTCTTGTTTGCATTTGAAAATGAGGGAAAACAGAATAACCTAAATATGAATATATCTCTCGAACTATATTATTTGTCCACATGGACATAGTTCTTGGCGTGCATGAAACCCAAACTGTATTCATAGGTCAGATTGCAACAAAGGGTCGATTCGTAATATACATTCTATTGGTAGAGATCGTTCTAAAAAGTAAAATGGAAAAGCTGCCAAAAGAAGTAATATAATAAAGAAGCTAACAAGCAAAGAAGTTAAGACTAGAGAAAGAAACATAGAGGATTGGTGGAACAGATGCTTAAGGAAAGACAATTCGAATAGACAGTTACTGTATAATCTAGTTAAAAAAAACCCTACTAAAAATAATAGAAATTTCTGAGGAAAAGAAAAAGCAGAAACAAGAAGTTACAATATTAAGCACATTACATCCCAGTATGGTTTATAAGAATCTGAAAAAATATTATCTCTCCAAAAGAGTATTTAAATATCAGACTAAACTGATATTTATTTAATACTAAAACCTAGTTACGATGAAATATTAAAATCAATCTTAATAAATATAAAGAATGTGAGTTTTATCCTTGTAAAGAATAAATATTTTCATGCTTTAAATCATTAAAAAATAGGATAATCTTTAAAATCATCCTTGACCAAATTATATGTTTTCAAAAGGCCTTCTTCGAGAGAAATAGTAGGATTATAAAATAAATCACTCTTAATTTTATGGAGAGAAGGGAGTCGCCTATTAGGTTCATCTTGAGGATAAGAATCAGGATATTCTACAAGATTAAACTTAACTTTTTCATTTATAACTGAACTAAATATATCAATTAGATCCAATGCCGAGACTTCTGGATTATCATTACCTATATTATATGTTTCGCCACTGCGTCCACTCTTAATTACTTTCAAGATGCCATCAATAGCATCTGTATAATAACAATATGTACGTGTTTGCTTACCATTCGAGAACACTCCGATTGGTCGATTATTTACATAATTTCCAATCATAGTAGGTATCATTCTGCAATCAAATTTAGACATTCCTGGTCCATAAATATTAAATGGTCGTAAAATATTAGTATGAACATCGTAATACTTATTATAAATATAGCATAAAGTTTCGCCTAAACGTTTACTCTCAGCATAACAAGATCTTGGTCCCTGAGATGAAATATTGCCTTGAAATTCTTCATGTGTAGGTATACACGAAGGTGGGGGGTTCCCATATATCTCAGAAGAAGAGAAGAAAACAAACTTACCATTCCAATCCTTGCAAATATCTAACAATGACCTAGTCACTACAGTAGCAACATCAATAGCTTCTAAAGGTGATTTCATGTAATGAACAGGACCAGCGAGAGCAGCCATATGTATTATCAAGTCGCATTTATCTAAGGAATCAAAAGGAAATCCAATTAAATCTTCTTGAATAAGTTCAACTTTCTTATGTTTTATTGTTTCTATAGATGTTATTCCATTATCAATTCCAATTATCGAATATGGTTGATGATAATTTTCATCAAAATCTTTTATTAAAGCATCAACCAAATGTCGACCGAGGAAACCATTTACACCAGTAATTAAGATTCTCTTCAAGATCTTAAAGTGAAAGAATACAGTTTGCTAAAAGACAATTTGAATTAAAACTGTTTTGTGTAAGTCTATAGATGATTTACGAATATATACTATCATAAGCAATTAATTATTATTGAGTAAAGCGAAATAACTACTGAGCGCGAAGAGCCAGATCTTTGACAGCTTAAATCTGAAAATATTTCATTCAGATGCTTCGATATTTGATATTGTAAAAAGTATTTTGCAAGTAGTTGTTAAATACTTCTTCTAAACAAAAGAGGATGTACGCTACCTGCGTATTTTTTACCTGAGTTGTTCCAAATAATAAAAAATAAGTAAGGCCGTTATCCAATAAGATCAACAGAAGCTCGAAATCATACAAAATTTTCGCCAAATTGTGGCCCTGTACGTTTTATTTTAAGAGTAATGGAATTTACATCAATCAATTTCGAAGAATAAGGTTCCTCCCTCTTACAAAGCAGGTGATCTAAAAGCTGGCCAGTTGGTCTCAACTATTCAAATGTGTTATCTAGCTATTGAAATCGATTACCACAGCTAGAGCTTCTAATACCTATAGCAATCAAAAATTAATTAATAGTATAAAAATCTCCAAATTTTCCAGATCATTTATCACAAAGATACTGATAATTCTTCAAACATCCTCTTACCTGGAGTGGGTAAGCTAATTGCTTAGCAACTTGACACTTTTCCACATTTTTATATTTTCTTAATACATCTAAGCCGCATATCTCATATCCAAAACAATCACCTTACGGAGTATAAATGGTTACAAAGCAATTGAATACCATTGGTGTAACTCATTTATTTATAAATCTTTTAATCTTGAAATTTATCCACTTATATAATTGCCATTTACTCAATTGAGAGATGCAGCAGGCTGTGCGTTTGTGGAAATGTGGAAAAACAGTTCTTCAGGAGAAAGTCCTAAGCCTTTTATTTCTAAGACATTGAGGGAAACAAGAATTGATTTTTTATTAGATCCTTTTTAGATCAAAAGAATCTATATTTCAATTATCAAAAGATTATGCAAAACAAATTTATTTAAAAAACCATTCAAGTTTTCCTCCAAACTGCAGCTAATTTTCCTTGGATATGTATTTGTTCTGCATCAATTTCTATAGGGTCATAAGAGGAATTGGCAGCTTCCAATCGAACTAATGATCCATCACGGAAAAAATGTTTCAACGTAGTACCAAGTCCAGGCACCATTGCACTAACAACTGTTCCGTCACGAAGGCGAGATGGATCATGTACAGGTTCCATAAGAACCATATCCCCATCAGCGATGAATGAATCAATCATTGAATCACCATTGACGGTCAAGGCAAAAAGTCCCTTCAATTGAAGTACTGAATTAAGATCTAGAGTCTCTTGAACATCATCGAAAGTTTCAACCAAACCTCCTGCTGCAATTGAACCAAGTACAGGTACTCCGGAAATAACTTCTCCAATTAACTGCAAGGTTCTTGCCTGACCTTCTTGCCACTTTATCCAACCTTTTTCTTGCAAATGCCTTAATCTGCTTTGTATTGGAGCTGGTGATCGAAGTCCCATTGCTTGCATCATTTGCCTTATAGAAGGGCTGTGATGATTATTATCAATAAAATCCACAAGCCAATCGTAAAGCTCTTGTTGAGCAGCAGTTAAAGATTCATCAGACGTTGACTTCACGATAGGTACATTTGTCCTGCAATACATATGTACCTACCATTAAGGATTTTTGCAACCCTAAAGTCCTCCAAGCTGCACGGCAAGCAAAGCTTGTTGCACATGCAGACGATTCTCGGCTTGGTCAAAAATACAGCTAAATTTACTTTCAAACGCACCTTCTGAAATTTCCTCGCCTCTGTGCGCAGGAAGACAATGTAAAAGAATAACTTTTTCATCCGCAAGTTCTATTAACTTTTCACTAACTGCATACTTTTCAAATATCTTTTTTCTCTTTAATTGTTCATCTTCTTGTCCCATCGATGCCCAAACATCTGTATAAATAACATGAGCACCTTTTATTGCCTCTAAAGGATCATTATGTACACTTATTTTTGATCCGGAATGACTTAAAGAATTGGCTTTTTCTATAATCTTTTGTGCTGGTTCAAAACCTTTTGGAGAGCAAATTCTTACATTTACTCCCAATAGAGATCCACATAGCATTAATGAATTTGCAACATTATTTCCGTCACCTATATAAGACAAAGTAAGTCCCTTGATTTCCCCAAATTTCTCTTGGATTGTTAAGTAATCTGCTAAAGCCTGGCAGGGATGTTCTAAGTCTGTCAAGGCATTGATAATAGGTATAGTTGACCATTTTGCATACTCTTTTAGTTCTTGTTGTGAGTATGTTCTAATTGCAAGAACATCACAATAACGACTCAAAACTCTTGCTGTGTCTTTTATAGGCTCTCCTCTGCCAAGTTGAGTTACTTGAGGATTCAAATCAACAGTTTGGCCACCAAGTCTAGCCATCGCCACTTGGAAACTAACTCGTGTTCTTGTAGAGGCTTTTGTAAAGATTAAGCCTAATACTCTATTTCCAAGATCAATTCTTCTATCTTCGGATTTTAGCTGTTTGGATAATTGAAATAATGAAAAAATCTGACTTGAAGTTAAGTCAGATGAAGAAAGAAAATCACAGTTTTGAAAGGAAGAAAGTTCCGATGCTAATCCAGAGGAGACTAAGGCCATTACACAGGAGTCTCAAATATCCTTTATCGGAGATAAAGGATACAAAGTCAAGTCATTTAAGTAGAAATTTTTTCTGGCATTACACTACTTGAAAGCATTTTCATAAGATCATCTCCTTCTATCACTTCTTTCTCAAGAATTTTTTGAGAGATATCTTCTAATAATGAAAGGTTATTTTTTAAAATGTTTAACGCACTTTCATGTGCTTCATCAACTAGTCCACGTACCTCCTTATCAATAGCTTGAGCAGTTGCATCGCTAAGCTCTCTACGAGGGTTATTGTTTCCTCCTAGGAATCTTCCTCCACCTTGTTTGTCATAAGCTAAAGGACCAAGAATGTCGCTCATTCCATACATTCCAACCATTTGTTCTGCAATATCTGTAGCCCTCTGAAGATCATTAGAAGCACCTGTTGTGACTTTTCCGAAAATTATTTCTTCAGCAGATCTACCACCAAGAAGAGTAGCTATTTGACCTTGGAGTTCCTCTTTTGAATTTAAAAATCTTTCTTCTGTTGGTAATTGAAGAGTGTAACCAAGAGCACTCATACCTCTTGGGACAATTGAAATCTTTGCAACTTTACTACCACCTGGCATTAGGTGACCGACTATGGCATGACCAACCTCATGATAAGCAACTATTTTTTTCTCATCATCTTGTAAAACTCTACTTTTCTTCTCAAGACCTGCCACAACTCTTTCAATTGCTTCATTCAAATCTTTTTGTTCAACTTCTGTACGTTTCCCTCTTGCTGCTAGAAGAGCAGCTTCGTTAACCATATTTGCTAAGTCTGCGCCTGCAAAACCACTTGTAGCCTGCGCAATCCGGTCCAAATCTATATTATTTGAAAGTTTTACTTTCTTAGTATAAATTTCTAAAATAGTCTTTCTTCCAGATAAATCTGGCCTATCTACTAGGACTTGTCTATCAAATCTACCTGGACGTAATAAGGCAGCATCTAATACTTCCGGCTGGTTGGTCGCGGCGAGGACAATAACCGGCTTGTCAGTCGAAGCAAACCCATCCATTTCAGTAAGAAGTTGGTTTAAAGTCTGCTCTCTCTCATCGTTACCACCAACTACACCCATTGAGCCTGACCTACTTTTCCCAATAGCATCTAATTCATCGATAAATATGATGCATGGAGCTTTTTTCTTTGCTTGTTCAAATAGGTCTCTAACTCTTGCTGCACCTGCACCTACAAAAAGCTCTACGAATTCAGAACCGGAAATTATAAAGAATGGAACTTCGGCCTCTCCAGCAACAGCCTTAGATAAAAGTGTTTTACCTGTTCCAGGAGGTCCTACGAGAAGAACACCTTTAGGAATCCTAGCGCCGATGTCTGTGTATCTTTGAGGCTTTTTAAGAAAATCGACTATTTCTGTTAATTCATCTTTTGCTTCATCCACTCCTGCTACATCATCAAACGTTACTTTTGACTCATCATCTGGAACATAAACTTTGGCTTTGCTTTTAGTAAAACTTAAAGCTCCTTGAGCTCCGCCACCCCCCATACTTCTACGAGCAAAAAACTGCAGCACAAGGATGAAAATAAGTGGGGGAACGACCCAACTCAGTATGGTCGTGAAAATATTTGGTTTCTTAGGAGGGGCAGCGGCAAACTCAACTCCTTTCTTTTCTAATCTTTGGGGTAACTCCATATCAAAGATTGGAGTCGTTGCTAGAACAGAAGGAGCTCCTTCTTCTACTGATGACAGTTCATATCTAATTTGTTCTTGTGTTATGTATGCTCGTTTAACTTCACCATCATCTACCTGATTAATAAAAAGTGAGTAAGGAACTCTAGGGACTTGTGTATTTTGGCTCGGGAAGAAACTACTAAAAAGTAATAAAGCTCCGAAACCAATTAAAACCAAATTAATTATCCCAAATCGGCGATTAGGTTGATTTTCATCCTGTCGTATTGGCATTTGCATAAACTCAAGTATTACCAAGTTAGTCAATTACAAGCCCAACCTGCTCCTTTAATCTGGAGGGAGATCCGAACGAAAAGATAGTTTCATAAAGAAAACACTTTAAAAAAACAATCTCAACATGAGATCTTCACCTTTTCGATCTATATGAGAATGTTTCAGTTTATATGTGGAATCAATTGATTCAAAGCCAAAACTTGAAAGGGGATTCATTGCAAACTCACCACCAAGAATTTTAGGTGAAACAAAAACGATAAGTTCTTGTACACAATTGTCCTTAATAGCACTAGTGGCTAAAAGTGGACCACACTCCCAAAGGATCCTATTGCACCCTTTTTTTGCAAGTTCCATCAACAATTCTGAGGGATCTTCTGAATTTAATGACAACCTTTCTGGTCCATCAGGAATCTCATTCATTAAGGATTTATTACTTTTAGGGCCATAAGCAATCAAAGTTTGAGCTATCTCCGTATCCCAAACATTCGCAAATTTAGGCAAATCTAAGGTCCTAGAAAAAACTACTCTTAAAGGCTCTATATCGCGTTTCCCCCTTGAAGTTAAAAGAGGGTTATCAGCTCTAATGGTTCCTCCACCAACAATAATTGCATCACATGTTGATCTAAGACGATGAACTGACTCTCTAGCTATTTCACCACTAATCCATTTACTACTCCCATTTGGTAATCCAATTCTTCCATCTAAACTCATTGCCCATTTAAGAATTCCCCAAGGACGACCAGTTCGAACACGAAAACTAAATTCACGATTGATAAACTCACATTCCTGCGTCAAAACGCCAGTAATGACCTCTATTCCACAATCTTTCAATCTAGATATTCCTTTACCAGAAACTCTTGGATCAGGATCTTTCATTCCTATAACAACTTTGGTCAAACCTGCTTTTAAAATCGCTTCAGTACAAGGCGGAGTTAAGCCTTGATGGCAGCAAGGCTCAAGTGTCACAACAATTGTCCCATCAATGGCCCTAATCCCAGCTCTAGAAATTGCTTCAACCTCAGCATGAGGTTTTCCTGCACCATTATGAAAGCCTTCTCCAACAAGTCTTCCGTCTTTATCCAGCAATACAGCCCCCACTATGGGGTTAGGACTAGTTCGTCCATCACCCAAGGATGCTAATTGAATAGCTCTTCTCATCCATGGCACCCAAAAGTCTTTATCCTGATGTATTCCAATCATTATTAAATTCGATTAATGGTCTCCATTCACCTACTAGATAAGGGGGGGTATTAATAGATCCGAAAATACTCCTGTTAAAGAAAGCCTTAACGGTCTATTTTTCCTCAAATCTGTAATTAAAGGAGTTATTTCAAATTCTGCTGCACCTTCACTCAAATCTCTTGGGAGTTTATTATTTTTTAGAGTTATATCTTTCAAATTCGAATTTTTTATTCCTGAGCGAGCTATTAAATTTATAGGGTGTTCAATTCTCAATTCCCTGAGATGACAAACAATCTGAAGAATTAACCTTCCAGAGTAATCTGGACTTGAATAGACGACTAATTGCCATGTCCTGTAATCAAAATCTAGCAACTTTTCCAAAATTCTATTGAATTCTCTTTTCTCATTATCTTGAGAAAACTCTAAGCTGGCAAAATTCTCTAAAGGGTTAAAAAAAACTCCAACTAAATAAAGACAAATACTTAAACAAGAAAACTTACGCAAAATTTTCATCTTAAATTTGGCATTGTTCTGATTCAAGCAAGGCATCTAGAGCTACTGCTGATCTAATAAGAGCCTGATATTTCTTAAGAATACGTTGATTACGTTCAACTATTTTAGATGAATCATAGTTTTTCGAAAAACTATTTGTCTTATTAAAAATTTGAGCGCCATCATCCATCAATTCCAAATCTTTTTGCTGATTAATAAGAGCTATCAAAATCTCATGCAAGCGTTTTCTCCTACTTGAGAAGTCAGCAATTTCATTTTCTTTAAGATTCACAAAAACTTAGAAATGACTATTGAAGTTTTAGTTGATTTTCAGCAAAAACCTAGTAAAGCTATAAAAAGAAATTTTTCAAAACTTTACCCAACCGATGGATAAAAAATCGGCCCAAATACATGTAATAGGTATAAATGCTTCAAGTATTGAAAGGTTCTCTGCAGAGAAAGAAAAACTAATTTTAGAAGCTGAAAGGATTGCAGCACCAGAAAGATTTTTAGATTCTTTTAAAATATGGCTGAAGGAAAAAAAGATAACCAAATTCTGCCCAGAATTTTATTCCACTGGGAAATTACAAAATCTTATATCTTGGATAAAAGAAGAAGATAAGAAAACAATAATTTTCTCCAGTGGTGACCCCCTCTGGTTTGGTATTGGAAGACTATTAATTCAAAATTTCCCTTTATCAAAGCTTTCATTTGAGCCTGCGCCTACATCTTTCCAATTAGCCTTTTCAAGGCTTGGTAAACCTTGGCATGATACAAAATGGATAAGTATTCATGGAAGAGATCCATTACCCTTTAAAAAAGCAATTCAAAAACGACCTTCTTCACTTGTCGTTTTAAATGATCCAAATAGAGGAGGAGCTAAAGAAGTCTGGGAATTACTCCATTCAATTGGTTTAGAAACTAATTATGAATTATGGACTTTTGAAAGACTTGGATATCAAAATGAAAGGATTTTAAAAATTTCTTCAATAAAAAATTTACCAATTGATCTTGACCCCTTGCATATGGTGATTCTTTTTGAAAAATCAAACTCTTTCACAAAACCTGAAGATTTACCCTTATTTGGTATTGACGATTCAGTTTTCCTTCAAAATTCTGACTGCCCTGGATTAATGACAAAAAGGGAAATAAGAATTCAACTTTTAGCTGACCTGAACCTTCCAAAAGAAGGGGTAATATGGGACATATGCAGCGGAGTTGGAAGTATAGGTTTGGAGGCCTTAAGAATTTCCCCTAAATTAAAATTACTTACCATAGAAAAAAGAGTTGGAAGCCGCCGAATTATTGAAACAAATGCTGAAAGGCTTGGAGTTAAGCCTTTTAAAATCATTGAAGGTGAGGCACTGGTATCATTAAAAGAGAATAGATTAATAAGCAATATCAACTCTCCTGACAGAGTTATTTTAGGAGGTGGAGGCCCAAGATCATATTTAATTTTAGAAGAAATATTTAGGAATATCAAGAGTGGAAGTATTATTGTTATACCTTTAATATCATTGAAATCTTTATCAAAACTAGAAGAAATTTTAAAGCCTAAAGTTAATTGTATTTCAATTAGTCAACATCAATCCTATAGAGGAATACCTATTGGTGAAGATACAAGATTCTCCCCTTTGAATCCAGTCTTTATTTTAAAAGCTGAATTTAAATAAAATGATAGTTTTATGTCTTTTCTGGTTTAGCAACATGAGGAAGTCCCCAACCTAATTTATTGCGAAGAACCTGAAAAAACTCATGATCAGATAATCTTACAAATTTAACAGGGCTCTCACTTTTTCTTATTAATACTCGATCTTCAGGCCATACATAACACCCTGCACTTCCGTCTACAACCATCATCAATCTCTCTGGCGTAGCGGGGAAAACTGTAACGGGTTCTTCGTTACTAAAAACTAATGCTCTTGAGGCAAGAGAATGTGGAGAGATAGGTGTTAATTGCAGAACAGGGCAATCAGGAGTTATCACAGGTCCTCCAGCACTTAGAGAATAAGCAGTTGAGCCTGTTGGAGTTGAAAGGATTACTCCATCAGCTGAAATATCTACAGGTGCGTGTCTCCCAACAGAAATCTCGAAATGACACATACTCGTAAGAGGCTCTCGGTGTAAAGCCATTTCATTAAGACAAAGAGCCTCCCACCTACATCTATCTCCTCTCATAACACTTACTACAAGACTAGTTCTCTCCTCAACATTCCATTTCCTTGAAATCAGATGATCAAAAACACTCTCAAGATCTGAAAGGTATGCCTCTGCTAAAAAACCTAAATGTCCAGTATTGATAGTAAGTAGAGGAATACCAATAGGTGCAGTTTGCCTTGCAGCAGATAAAACAGTTCCATCTCCTCCCAGAACTAAAGCCAGTAACATTGAGGAGTCAAATCCTTCTGGTACACATGATTTATAATCCAGTGCTCTCATATGCTGATCTGGATTAGCAAAGCCCAGCATTCCACCTGTACTGCTAACTCTTATCACTTCAAAACCAGAGTCTTCAAGCTTTTCTTGAATAACTTTTCCTGTCTTCACAGCAAGGTCTTTGCCGTCGTTAACGATCAGTCCTACTCGCGGCACCGATCTTACTTCTCAAACTATTTATTAATACTAGCAATTAAGTGTAGCTATTTTTAATTTAATAAATAAAAACACTAACTCAAAAAATATTTAAACTTAAAATTGTTCCAAAAATCTAAGATCACTAGTATACAACTTTCTAATATCATCAATACCATGACGAACCATACAGAATCTCTCAACGCCAAGGCCAGCAGCAAATCCACTCCATTTCTCAGGATCAATTCCTAATTCTTCAAGAACAGCGGGATCTACCATGCCACATCCCATGACCTCTAGCCATTTCCCTCGCCATTGGACATCAACTTCTGCAGATGGCTCAGTAAAAGGGAAATAGCTAGCTCTAAAACGGATAGGTAAGTCTCCAAAAAAAGCTTTCAAAAAAGCCATTACCGTTCCTCTTAAATGACTAAAATCCAGTCCCTCATCAATAGCTAAGACTTCAACTTGATGAAATACAGGAGAATGTGTTGCGTCTACTGCATCACGTCGATAAACCCTTCCAGGAGAAACTATTCTAACAGGAGGCTTTTTGCTCTCAAGGCAACGAATCTGAACGGGAGAAGTATGTGTTCTTAAAAGATGATTACCACCTAAATAAAAAGTATCTTGCATATCCCTGGCAGGATGATCAGGAGGAATATTTAATGCCTCAAAATTATAATAATCATTTTCAATTTCAGGTCCTTCAGAAACTTGGTATCCAAGCCCTAAGAATAGATCAATAATTTGCTCAGTTGTAGTAATTAATGGATGGCGATGCCCTGCTAGAACCCCAGAGGAAGGCGCCGTAACATCTATAGTCTCATTTATTAGTATTTGGTTTAAAGCTTGATTTTTCAGTAAATGTAGGCGATCTTTTATTAATTCTTGTAATTGAGTCTTTAAAAGGTTAGCTCTTTGACCAATCAAAGGTCTTTCTTCTGCAGAAAGATTTTTCATCTCTCCCAATAGAATTGATAGTCTTCCTTTTTTACCAAGGAAACCCAATCTTAATTTCTCTATTGATTCAGAATCTATAGCTGCAGAAATTTCTAATGCAGCTTCAGTCTCTAAACTCTCAAGCTCTTTAATGAGCTGCTCTAGGGATAATTTTGAACTCAAGGAAATTCAATCTCAGGCATTAGTTTAATCAAAGACATGTCCATGTTCTAAAACAAACAAGTTTGCAACAATGAATCCATTAAGAATTCTCATTAGTAACGATGACGGAGTTTTTGCAGAGGGAATAAGAACACTTGCCTCTGTTGCCATAAGCAGAGGGCATGAAGTTACCGTTGTTTGCCCTGACCAAGAAAGATCGGCTACTGGTCATGGATTAACATTGCACTCCCCTATAAGAGCGGAAAGAGCAGATAAATTATTTGAAAAAGGAGTAACGGCATGGGGATGTAATGGAACTCCAGCCGATTGTGTAAAACTCGCATTAAACGAACTACTCGAACAGAAACCAGACTTAATTCTTTCTGGAATAAACCATGGACCTAATCTTGGTACAGATATTTTCTGTTCAGGGACCGTCGCTGCTGCACTTGAAGGGACATTAGATGGCATACCATCTATCGCAGTAAGTGTTGCAAGTTTCCAATGGAAAGATTTTAATTTTGCCGGTGAGCTAACTTTGGATCTTGCAGAGAGAGCGATTAAGCAAAATTGGCCTCAAAAACTATTATTAAATCTGAATGTACCTCCTTGCAAAGAAGAAGAAATGGGCCCATTAGTCTGGACTCGTCTATCAATCAGGCAATACGAAGAACAATTCACTAGAAGAATCGACCCTAGAGGAAATACATATTTTTGGCTCGCGGGAGAAGCAGTAAAGGACCTTGAATCAGTAGGAGAGGGGCCCGATGAATGGCCTAGTGATGTAGCTCAAATAGCCACAGACTCTCCTTCTTTGACTCCTATTCAACCGGATCTATTTTGGAGAGGGAAACTAGATGATTTACCAAATTTAAACTTTTAGGTATTCCTGTAAATTCTTTGAATTAACCATAGAGAAAAAATCAGTCCAATTAAGTGAGCGAATAAAACTTGTGTATTGCTTAAAACTGATAACATTTCTAAAGAAGTTATTGGATAATTTTCCATAGCTCTCATACCTCCACCAATCGAAATTCCAGGAGCTTGCATTGACGCCTGAACAAATAAAGCTCCTGCTAAAGATTGATATCCAACTGAAGAGAAAACCAAACCGAGCAAATCTGCGATCAAGCCTCTCTTAAGTAATCGACTAGTCTCACCTCTGCTTGGTCGAGCTGCACTATCAATAGCTCTGCCAGTCTTTACAATCAACCAACCTTGCCAAAGGCTAAACAACAACAAAACAAATGCCAATGTAGTCAAAGACAAACCGGGCCCTAAACCCAATGCCCTCTCAGAGTTCCTAGCTAAACTGCTACCAACGTTATTAAATAACAAGACACCCACCACAACTACACCCAAAACTGTTTGAACCCAAAAACGAATCCAACCAATTCGTCTCATGCCCAATGAAAGCAATTTAAAGTCCCTTTGATCTGCCATCACGATGAATAAAGTGATAAACCAAACTTGCCACCAAAGCACAAAATTTGCACGTTTCTCTTGATTCCTCTCTGTGCTCCTGAAGATGCAAAGCTACCAACAGCGTTAGCTCTGGGTAGTTTTGATGGCCTACATTCTGGCCACAAAAAAGTCATAAAAGCCATTACAAAAGATGTTGTGGGAGTTCCAACGGTAGTTAGTTTTTGGCCTCACCCTCGTGAAGTACTTTATGGAGAGTCAAGACTAAGACTAGATCTTCCTGATGAAAAGACATTTTTACTTGAGCCTCTAGGAATTAAACAATTAGTTTTAGTTCCTTTCACAAAAGATTTAGCCTCTAAAAGTGCAGAAACATTTATCAATGAAACTTTAGTAGAAACTCTTAAAGCTAAACATATTGCAGTTGGAGAAAATTTCAGATTTGGGCGCAATAGAGAAGGAGATACTCTCATTTTAAAAAAAATTGCAACCTCATTGGGCATAAAGGTTTCAATAATCCCAATCCTCAAAGATAATGAGGGTCGCTTAAGTAGCAGCAGAGTTCGAAAAGCTTTAAGCAATGGAGAATTAAAAAGTGCGAGAAGAATTTTAAATAGGCCTTACACCTTTCGCGGACTTGTAGAGAAAGGGAAAGGAATAGGGAAGCAGCTAGGATGGCCAACTGCGAACCTAAAAGTGGATGGTCGAAAATTTCTTCCATCATTAGGTGTTTATGCAGCCTGGGCCTCAATAAGAAATCAAACCAAGCGTTTTCCTGCAGTAATGAATCTTGGCCCGCAACCCACAATTGACCCAAATTCACCTTCAGCAGTTGAAGTTCATCTTTTAGACGAAAATATTAATCTTCTAGAACAGGAATTAATAATTGAACCAGTTGAGAGAATAAGAGCTCAAAGAAAATTTGAGAACGTTGAAGCTCTTAGCACTCAAATAAATTTAGATGCTGGAGTCGCAAGGAAAATTTTAACCAAAAATCTTTAAATTCAATTCATCACTGGATAAGCATTCGATACTCCCCAGACAACAAAGAAACCAATCCCCCCCAACAAAAACACTCCCCAAATGAGCACATTCATGGTGTTTTCAGAATCACTTTCCACAATAAGATTGAAAGACATATCATCCAGTAAAGGATGACATGAAATTAATGACTGTCACCCCTCCTAGCAATAATCGTATTGCTCAATTAATTGATGCGAACCTTGATCGAGCACGAGAGGGACTTCGTGTATTGGAAGATTGGTGCAGATTCGGTCTAAAAAGAGAAGATTTCTCTATAAGCATCAAAGACTGGAGACATCAATTAGGTGCTTGCCATCAAAACATCTATCGAAACGCAAGACTCACTTCTCTTGATCCTGCTATGGGGGTATCACATCCCTTGCAGAAACACAGATCAACTCCAGATCAAATAGTTATTGCAAACTCATCGAGAGTTCAAGAAGCTCTTAGAGTAATTGAGGAATTCACTCGTATAACAGATCCTAATCTTTCCAAAATAGCTTCAAACATTAGATATAAAACATACGAAATAGAATTAAAAATAATCAAAACAAAAGAAGGTAATGATAGAAGAGAAATACTAGAATCATCTTCAATATGTCTAATTACTTCGAATAATGAATCTCTTAAAGAAGTAGTTCTTCAAGCCTTAAAAGCCGGTATAAAAATTATTCAATACAGAGAAAAATCTTTAATTGATAGTAAAAGGATAGATCAAGCGAAAAAATTAGCCTCCCTTTGCAGACAATTCAATGCACTCTTTATTGTTAATGATCGTATAGACATTTCACTTGCTGTAAATGCTGATGGAGTTCATTTAGGACAACAAGATATGCCAACTGAAATAGCAAGAAAGCTATTAGGTCCTGAAAAGATAATAGGCCGCAGTACGCATTGCTTAGAAGATATTCAGAAAGCCGAAGATGAAGGCTGCGACTATATTGGTATAGGTCCTATTTTTTCTTCAGAAACAAAAAAAGAACTCAAGGCTCTTGGCACTGACTACTTAAAACAGGGATTAATGGCAGCAAATCTACCAGCTTTTGCTATTGGAGGTATTAATACCTCCAATATAAACAAAATACATCAAATGAATAAAATTAAAATTGCAGTTGCTGATGCAATTATGAATTCTCCCAATCCAACTTTAGCTATTAAAAGATTATCTGAATACTTAAAATGAAATTAAAAATTAATGGTGAAATTAAGAATATTAATTGTGCCAAACAAGAATTTTCACTAGAAGATTTAATCAATTTTTTAGGGAATCAACCTCAATTAATAGTGGTTGAATTAAATGGAATCATAGTTAATCCACAAAACTGGAGAATTACAAAAATACAAGAAGGAGATTGCCTCGAGATCGTGACAATTGTTGGTGGAGGTTCCTAAAATTAATTAAATATTCAATTAAAAGGTGATAAAAATCTTTCGCTTTACTCTTTCAGGATCTGAAAGCAAGAAAAGATTTCTTTCTTTAATTGCAATTTCATTAATCTTTTTTGCCTTTTTATTTTCCAAACCCCTAGTTACAAATGCGGCCAGTGGAGGACGTATAGGAGGGGGAAGCTTTCAGGCTCCTTCTATGCCTAGAAGCAGAAGCTATGAAGGAAATAGAGGTTATGGAAGTTATGGGGGTTATGGAAATAGATATAGAGGAGGAGGAATAGGTTTCCCTTTTTTCTTACCAATTTTTGGCTTTGGAGGAGGGGGGCTTTTCGGATTCCTTATACTCACATCGATAATTGGAGTCATTGTCAATTCACTTAGAAATTCAACAAATTTGACGAATTCTACAAATACTCAGCTAGAGAAAAAAATAATAACCCCAAGCAATGTTTCTTTAATTCAGGTCCAACTTGGTTTATTAGCAAGTGCAAAAGACATTCAAATTGATCTTCGAGAACTTGCTACATCAGCAAATACTTCCACTAATACTGGATTACAGAGGGTTCTTCAAGAAAGTACCCTCGCTCTTTTAAGGAATCCTGAGCGATGGGTTTTTGCAAATATTGAAACAGGATTAGTACCTTATGCCTCAGCAGAATCAACATTTAATCGAATTTCAATTACTGAAAGAAGCAAATTAAAAGCAGAAATTACAACCAATTATTCTGGTCAAATTGAGAATTCATCAAATTCCAATTTCACCGCAGGGGAGGCCGATCCAACTAATGAATTTATTGCCGTAACTATTATTGTTGCTTCAAAAAAAGATTTAAAACTAAATCAATTCTCACATAACGAACAAATCACAGAAACCTTGAGAATACTTGGTTCAATCTCTTCAAATGACCTAATTGCGCTAGAAGTAATCTGGCAACCTGAAGGAAAAGGAGACGCTTTGAGCGAAGAAGAGCTCATAACTCAGTACCCAAATCTTAAACATTTATAAAGAGAGTGCCCAAAACGACCAAAAACTTCATTTCTTTATATTTTCTTCCACCAATTATTTGATACAACTAACAAAAATCAGCATAAATACAGTTAGGGTCTCCTCACAGTTAATTCTTTTTTAAAAAGTGTCTGCGTCGTCGCAACCAGAACCGCGCTCAATGAAGTGGGAAAGCTCGGGTGAATTAGCCCAGCGTGATTTATCAGAACTAGTCAATCGTCTGCTAGATGCTGAATCTGACAACAATACTGTTGAGCTAACAAGACTTGGCAGTAAATATGAAAAAGAGTCTTAAGTCTTTTTTTATCCCTTGCGCAAATTCAATTAATGATTCAACTTTAGTAAAAGTTGAGACCTGATGAAAAGAAAAACTATTCACTGGGTAAATTCTCCTGTCCTAATTGAAGCTATATTTCGTTACGAGAAAGGTCTTCTTCCTAATTCAATGAAATTATGGCTTGAAAAAGTTTTAGAAATAAACTCAAAAAAATCGTAAAAAGAGTTATAAAAAAATATTAATTTAATTAGGATAATAAAATTCTTATTGCAGCCATTGCTGCTCCATACCCATTATCAATATTCACAACTACTAATCCTGGCGCACAGCTTGCAAGCATGCCTTCTAAAGCAGTTTTCCCGTGACTACTTATTCCATAACCAACAGAAACAGGTAATCCAATAACAGGTTGTGGGATTAATCCCGTCAGAACTGTAGGAAGAGCACCTTCCATACCTGCGCAAGCAATAACTACTCTTGCCTTTTTAATTTCATCAAGTCTCTCTAAAAGTCTATATAGACCTGCAACACCTACATCAATTAATAATTTTGTTTTTATTCCGTGAATATTTAAAGAAGTTTCTGCTTCTAATGCCACGCTCAAATCACTTGTCCCTCCACTTAAAATAATTACTTCCTCTTTGGAGGAAGTGCATTCTGCAAATTTACCCATAGTTAAGCAACCGCATATTTCATTGAATTTTGCAAAAGGAAATTCCTTCAACAGTTTTTGTCCCTTCTCTTTTGTAAGTCTTGTCACCAAAGCAGTTTCAGATGCTCGCTGATATTTTTTCAATATTGCAGAAATCTGTTCAACTGTTTTATGTTCCCCCCATATAGCCTCAATTATCCCTAATCGGCTTCGTCTATCAAAATCAATAATTGATTCATCCCTTTTCACTGTGGCTTTAATTCTCCTTCATAAATCAATGGAAAAGGATTCCCCTCATTTTCACCTGTTTCCTTTATTGCAATCTTTTCAAACCTATCCTGAACAAGATCTATCTCTGCTTGAGGGATACTTTTCCAAGCTGATCTAGACTTCCATCCAATTAATATAATTGCTTCCTCAGATTTAGCGTCCCAAAAAAGTTGGCGACCTAAAAAACCATCTTGTTTGAGTAACCATGGTTCCCAACTTGTTGCCTCAGCATTCAACCAGGCGCCTTTAAAGCTTTTAGGAACATTAAGTTTGAGATGCTCAATAATTGATTCCTTAGGAAAATTCACTTTTAATGATTCAGCCTGAACATTTTTTACAATCCCAAAAAAGCTTGAGAAAACCACCACGCTTAATAAAAGAAAATTAAGTGTTTTTTTTATAAGAATGTTCTTTCTATTACTTTTCATTTTTTGTAATCAATACAACTGCATGACAACATATGCCTTCTTCTCTTCCCTCTGCACCTAACTTCTCATTTGTAGTTGCCTTAACACCCACAGCGTCGACATTAATCCCAATTGTATTGGATATATTTTCCTTCATCAATTGAATATAAGGTTTTAATTTAGGCCTTTCAGCAACAATAACTGAATCAATATTTTGAATATGCCAACCTTGTTTATCTATTAATTTCATCACTTGCTCAAGAAGTAACAAGCTATCTGAATCTTTCCATTTAGGGTCATCAGGAGGGAAATACTTGCCAATATCTCCAAGAGATAATGATCCTAAGAGGGCATCCATAATTGCATGAGTAAGAACATCCGCATCACTATGCCCATCAAGACCTAGTCCCTCAGGATGATTTAATTTAACGCCTCCAAGAATCAAGGGCCGACCAGGAACCAATCTGTGCATGTCATAACCGTTGCCGATCCGTAACTGAGGAAAATTATCTGTCATATCAACGAGTTTCGGGGAAGGTTTTCGACCTGTGACTCAACTGTGATTCAATTACGTAAGCTTGTGAACGAATTGTTTAACAGGAATTGTCGATCAATTTCATTCTAGTCGAGCGTAGAGCGAACGTAAAAAGATTTAGGTAAGCGTTAGTTAATACTCGCAGATCAGTAAGTGATAAATAAGAATCACTGATTGAGAGATAGCAGCACGTGAGAGTGAACATGACTCATACGCTCTATATCCACTGGTATCGCTTGCATTAGCGCTCCATTCTCTCACCTCTTTCTATCTGATTACTTAGGTTGCTAACACCGTTGAATCCTTTATCAGAGCACTATTACTAATAAATAGAGCGCTAACTCGTCAGTTGTACCAGTGCGTACAGATAGATAGAAAGAGGTGAGTATTTATACTTATGGCTTATCGAATGTGCTGGAGCACTAACCAAAATGTTACTTATCTAATTATTAGATATAAAGAAGAAAAGGGCTAAAAGTATTAGTAAAACTAATGAATTGCTCTAGTTAAAATGATTTAATAAGCATAACATCATACTCAGCGCGCGTCAATGAGAGTGAACTTCGGTGCACTATTAATAAACAAAAAGGTTGCACTTCCCAGTCAGAAGAGCGTATGGGGGCAAATCCGAGCGCTCATCCTATTAATACAACCTCACACATATATGAAATATTTTTTTTGGGAAATTCCTAGGTGTTACTTAGCGCGCTCATATAGCGCTCCTTTGCTTAACCCAGAGTCAAAAGCAATGATGTCTAATTGTGCTTTAGTCACCTCATCTAGCATGTTTGAAGCGCTTTGAGCGCGCTTAGAAGTTGATGATTTCTGCTTCGCTCTCTTTCTATTAGTCGCAGCATTA
>QBWF01000012.1 GCA_003283665.1 Prochlorococcus sp. AG-315-I14
TTTAGGTAATAGAAGAGTTAGATCCGTAGGAGAACTTCTTCAAAATCAAGTTCGTGTTGGCTTGAATAGGCTTGAAAGGATAATTAAAGAGAGGATGACTGTTGGAGAAACAGATTCGCTTACTCCAGCACAATTGGTTAATCCAAAACCTTTAGTTGCAGCAATTAAAGAATTCTTTGGTTCAAGTCAATTAAGTCAATTCATGGATCAAACAAATCCATTAGCGGAATTAACACACAAAAGACGTATTTCTGCTTTAGGGCCAGGTGGGCTTACTCGTGAAAGAGCAGGTTTTGCTGTTAGAGATATTCACCCATCTCATTATGGAAGACTTTGTCCAATTGAAACGCCTGAAGGTCCTAATGCAGGTCTTATTAATTCATTAGCTACTCATGCCCGAGTAAATCAATATGGTTTTATTGAAACACCATTTTGGAAAGTAGAAAACGGTCGAGTTATTAAAGAAGGTGACCCTATTTATTTATCTGCAGATTTGGAGGATGAATGTAGGGTGGCTCCAGGTGATGTTGCGACAGACAAAGAAGGAACAATATTATCTGAACTTATACCGGTTAGGTATCGACAAGATTTTGAAACAGTGCCACCTGCGCAGGTTGATTACGTTCAATTATCACCAGTTCAGGTTATTTCTGTAGCGGCATCGTTAATTCCATTTTTGGAGCATGATGATGCTAACAGAGCTTTGATGGGCTCAAACATGCAAAGGCAAGCAGTTCCTCTTTTGCGTCCAGAACGCCCTCTTGTTGGAACTGGTTTGGAGACTCAAGTCGCGAGAGACTCTGGAATGGTTCCAATATCAAAAGTCAATGGAACAGTCTCCTATGTAGATGCTAATGCAATCATAGTTACTGACGATGAAGGGAATGATCACGCCCATTATTTGCAGAAATATCAACGATCAAATCAAGATACTTGCTTGAATCAAAGGCCTATAGTTTTTAATGGTGACCCAGTTATTGTGGGCCAAGTATTAGCTGATGGATCAGCGTGTGAAGGAGGAGAAATAGCCCTTGGCCAAAATGTTTTAATTGCTTATATGCCATGGGAAGGTTACAACTATGAAGATGCCATTCTTGTCAGTGAAAGATTAGTAAAAGATGACCTTTATACTTCAGTCCACATAGAAAAATACGAAATTGAAGCGAGACAAACCAAGTTAGGACCTGAAGAAATCACAAGAGAAATTCCAAATGTATCCGAAGAAAATTTGGGGAACTTGGATGAAATGGGTATTATTAGAATAGGAGCTTATGTCGAGAGTGGAGATATTCTTGTAGGTAAAGTAACTCCCAAAGGAGAATCAGATCAACCACCGGAAGAAAAACTTTTAAGAGCCATTTTCGGAGAGAAAGCAAGAGATGTTAGAGATAATTCTCTTCGAGTTCCTTCAACAGAAAGAGGACGAGTAGTTGATGTCAGAATTTATACTAGAGAACAAGGTGATGAACTACCACCAGGTGCAAACATGGTAGTTAGAGTTTATGTTGCGCAACGAAGAAAGATTCAAGTCGGAGATAAAATGGCTGGGCGTCATGGGAACAAAGGAATAATTAGTCGAATACTTCCGAGAGAAGATATGCCTTATCTTCCGGATGGAACTCCTGTAGACATATGCCTTAACCCTCTTGGTGTACCAAGCAGAATGAATGTAGGACAAGTCTTTGAGCTTCTTATGGGTTGGGCTGCCGCAAATTTAGATTGTCGAGTTAAGGTTGTACCTTTTGATGAGATGTATGGGCCTGAGATGTCTAATCAGACAGTTCAAGCTTATTTAAAAGAAGCTGCTAATCAACCAGGTAAATCATGGGTCTATAACCCAGACAACCCAGGGAAGTTACTTCTTACAGATGGTCGAAGCGGAGAACCTTTTGATCAACCTGTTGCTGTTGGTTATGCTCACTTCCTTAAGCTTGTACATTTAGTCGACGATAAAATTCATGCACGTTCGACAGGACCTTATTCCTTAGTTACGCAACAACCTTTAGGTGGAAAGGCTCAACAAGGGGGGCAGCGATTGGGCGAGATGGAAGTATGGGCTCTGGAAGCTTACGGTGCTGCATATACTTTGCAAGAACTTTTAACCGTTAAATCAGATGATATGCAAGGTCGTAACGAGGCTCTTAATTCTATTGTCAAAGGAAAGCCAATTCCTAGACCTGGTACCCCTGAATCTTTCAAGGTTTTAATGAGAGAACTTCAGTCACTCGGCTTAGATATTGGTGTTTATACAGATGATGGAAAAGAGGTTGATCTAATGCAAGATGTGAATCCGCGAAGAAGTACACCAAGTAGACCTACTTATGAATCGTTGGGGGCGTCAGAGTACGAAGAGTAATTAACTCAGTACGAAAAACATTTATTTCAAACATTTTCTTTATCCATGACTAACAGCAATTTACGAACAGAGAATCATTTCGATTACGTCAAAATTAAAATAGCTTCTCCTGAAAGGGTTATGGAATGGGGGCAAAGAACACTACCTAATGGACAAGTAGTAGGTGAAGTCACTAAGCCTGAGACGATTAATTATCGTACTCTAAAGCCTGAGATGGATGGATTGTTTTGTGAAAAGATTTTTGGTCCATCTAAAGACTGGGAATGTCATTGTGGAAAATATAAGAGAGTCAGACACCGTGGAATTGTCTGTGAAAGATGTGGTGTTGAAGTTACAGAAAGCCGCGTTCGGCGACATAGAATGGGCTTTATAAAACTAGCTGCTCCTGTATCTCATGTTTGGTATTTAAAAGGTATTCCAAGCTATGTCGCAATTTTACTAGATATGCCGTTGAGGGATGTCGAACAAATTGTATATTTTAATTGTTATGTCGTATTAGATATAGGTGATAGCAAAGATTTAAAGTATAAGCAATTACTCACTGAAGACGAATGGTTGGAAATAGAGGATGAAATTTATGCTGAGGATTCAACCATAGAAAATGAACCTATTGTTGGCATAGGAGCCGAGGCATTAAAGCAATTATTAGAAGATTTGAACCTTAAGGAAGTGGCAGAGCAATTAAGAGAAGATGTTTCAACTAGTAAAGGGCAAAAAAGGGCCAAGTTAATCAAAAGATTACGAGTCATTGATAACTTTATTGCTACTGGTGCAAGTCCTGAATGGATGGTTTTAGATGCAATTCCTGTAATACCTCCTGATCTGAGACCTATGGTTCAGTTGGATGGTGGTAGGTTCGCGACATCAGATTTGAATGATTTATACCGCAGAGTAATTAATAGAAACAATCGTCTTGCTCGCCTTCAAGAGATATTAGCTCCAGAGATAATTGTAAGAAACGAAAAAAGAATGTTACAAGAGGCTGTAGATGCACTTATAGATAATGGTAGAAGAGGAAGAACAGTTGTAGGTGCAAACAATCGCCCTCTTAAATCATTAAGCGATATTATTGAAGGCAAGCAAGGTCGATTCAGGCAGAATTTGCTTGGTAAGAGAGTTGATTATTCAGGTCGTTCAGTAATAGTAGTTGGTCCGAAATTAAAAATGCATCAATGTGGATTGCCAAAAGAAATGGCGATAGAGCTTTTTCAACCTTTTGTAATTCACAGATTGATTCGACAGAATATTGTTAATAACATTAAGGCAGCAAAGAAATTAATACAAAGAGCTGATGATGAAGTAATGCAAGTATTGCAAGAAGTAATAGAAGGTCATCCAATTCTTCTTAATCGTGCGCCTACTTTGCACCGCTTAGGTATTCAAGCTTTTGAACCTAAATTGGTTGCTGGTCGGGCTATTCAGTTACACCCATTAGTTTGTCCTGCTTTCAATGCTGATTTTGATGGCGATCAAATGGCAGTTCATGTTCCCTTAGCTATTGAGGCTCAAACGGAGGCAAGAATGTTGATGCTGGCAAGTAATAACATTCTTTCTCCAGCAACGGGGGACCCTATTGTTACACCATCTCAAGATATGGTTTTAGGTTCTTATTACCTCACTGCAATTCAACCTGAAGCATCTCAGCCTAAGTTTGGAGACTATGCTCAAACTTATGCATCACTTGTGGATGTTATCTATGCTTTTGAAGATAAAAGAATCAGTCTTCATGACTGGGTTTGGGTTCGTTTCTTAGGCGAGGTTGAAGATGAAGAGGAACTGGATAAACCTAAAAAAACAGAAGTCTTGGGAGATGGCACTCGAATAGAAGATTGGACTTATCGACGTGATCGATTAGATAATGATGGAGCTTTATTAAGCCGTTATATCCTGACCACGGTTGGTCGTGTCGTAATGAATGACACTATTATTGATGCAGTAGCTGTTACTTAAATAATCTCTAAAATAGTTACCTTTTCTTACTTTATTAGCTTTTCGTCATGACTTCTTCCTCTCCTAAAACTCGCAAGTCCGCTACAAAATCAAAAACAAAAAGAGGTTCTAAAGCTAAAAAAGCAGCAGCATTGAAAGCTGTTCAAAAACTTTCCAAAACTCCTCCACCCTTTAAAAATAAAGTAATAGATAAGAAAGGTTTAAAAAACTTAGTTGCTTGGGCATATAAGAATCATGGAACAGCAGCAACAGCGGCGATGGCTGATAATTTGAAAGACCTTGGTTTTAGATATGCAACCCAAGCCGCAGTCTCAATATCTGTTGACGATTTAAAAGTTCCTAAAGCTAAGCAAGATTTACTAGGGGAGGCTGAAGAGCAAATTACTGCTACAGAAGAATGTTATAGATTAGGAGAGATAACTGAAGTAGAAAGGCATACAAAAGTTATAGATACTTGGACTGAGACTAATGAAAGATTAGTTGATGCCGTTAAAAAGAATTTCAATCAAAATGATCCTCTTAACTCTGTATGGATGATGGCTAACTCGGGCGCGAGGGGAAATATGTCTCAAGTACGCCAACTTGTTGGAATGAGAGGACTCATGGCCAATCCACAAGGTGAGATCATTGACTTGCCAATTAGAACTAATTTTCGTGAAGGATTAACAGTTACTGAATATGTGATCTCTTCTTATGGTGCTCGCAAAGGTCTTGTCGATACTGCATTGAGAACTGCTGATTCTGGATATCTAACTAGACGTTTAGTTGATGTTGCTCAGGATGTAATTGTTAGAGAAGAGGATTGTGGAACGACAAGAGCAATTTCAATAAGAGCTGAAGATGGCAAGTATGGAAGCAGAATTGTTGGACGTTTGACAGCCGAACAAGTACTTACTGAAGACGGTCAGAATTTGGCAGAGCGTGATACGCCAATTGATCCTCAACTCTCTAAGAAATTTGAACAAGCTGGCATTAAGGCTGTCATGGTCAGGTCTCCATTGACTTGTGAGGCAACCAGGTCAGTTTGTCGCAAGTGTTATGGATGGGCCCTTGCACATAATCAATTAGTTGACTTGGGAGAGGCAGTTGGCATTGTAGCTGCTCAATCTATTGGTGAACCTGGAACTCAATTGACAATGAGAACTTTCCATACGGGTGGAGTGTCAACCGCTGAGACTGGTGTCGTTCGCTCTATCATTTCAGGAAAAGTTGAATTTGGCTCAAAAGCTCGTGTAAGAGGTTATAGGACTCCTCATGGAGTTGAGGCTCAACAAGCAGAAGTTGACTTTACTTTAAGCATTCTACCTTCAGACACTGGTAAGCCTCAGAAAATAGACATTACTAATGGATCACTATTATTTGTTGATAATGGTCAAGTAATCGGTGCAGATATAGTTGTTGCTCAGATCACTAGTGGAGCTGTTCAGAAAAGTGTTGAGAAAGCAACTAAAGATGTTATTTGTGATTTAGCTGGTCAGGTTAAATATGAAACTATTATTCAGCCTAAAGAAGTAACAGACAGACAAGGTAACGTAACATTGAAAGCTCAACGTCTTGGGAGGCTTTGGGTTCTTGCTGGAGATGTATACAATTTACCTCCCAATGCTAAACCTGTTTTGGCTGGAAATTTACCAGTAAAGAAAGGACAAGTTTTAGCTGAAGCAAGTCAGTCAAGTGAATATGGTGGAGAAGTTAGGCTTCGAGATTCTATTGGTGATTCTAGAGAAGTGCAGATAGTTACAACATCAATGGTCCTTAAAGATTTTAAATTACTTGAAGAAACAACTCATTCAGGAGAGATATGGCATCTTGAAGCCAAAGATGATACTCGTTATAGATTAAATACTATTCCAGGAAGTAAAATAGGAAATAATGAAGTAATTGCGGAGTTATCAGATGATCGCTTTAAGACAGAAACTGGAGGACTTGTAAAATACGCTCCTGGCTTGACTGTTAAAAAAGCACGCTCTGCAAAAAATGGGTTTGAAGTTAGTAAAGGAGGGACTCTTTTATGGATTCCTCAAGAGACTCATGAAATCAATAAAGATATATCATTGTTGATGATTAAAGATCGTCAATGGATCGAAGCCGGGACAGAAGTTGTTAAGGATATCTTTAGTCAGACGGCAGGTATAGTGACAGTGACTCAAAAAAATGACATTTTAAGGGAAATTATTGTTAGAAGCGGTGTTTTTAAACTTTGTAAAGAGAGCAAAGTATTGGATAGGTTTGAAGGCGATGGTCAAATGGTTAATCCTGGAGAGACAATCGCGAAAGGTATTAAAACTGATTCAATGGTAATGGTTCAATCAGTTGAGACACCAGATGGTAAGGGGTTATTGCTTAGACCAGTTGAGGAATACACAATCCCTGATCAGGCTCAACTACCTGAGCTTGATCATGTTAATCAGCCAAATGGACCATCTTTGGGGATTAAAGCATCTCAGAGACTTACTTTTAAAGATGGTGAGCTAATTAAATCTGTTGAAGGTGTTGAGTTGTTGAAAACGCAACTGATGCTTGAGACATTTGAAACTACACCTCAAATGACAGTAGACGTAGAAACTATTAAAGATTCAAAAGAAAATACTATTGATCGGCTTAAATTAGTGATACTTGAGAGCATATTAGTTCGAAGAGACACTACCTCCGATTCAAGTCATGGCTCAACTCATACTGAATTGCAAATTAAGAATTCACAAATGGTTGCTGCAGGTGATGTTATTTCCACAACACAAATCTTATGTAAGCACGAAGGAATCATTCAATTGCCTAGCTCATTAGACGATGAGCCTATACGTAGACTGATTGTTGAAAGAGAGGAAGATACAATTAAAATAAATCATAATGGTTCTCCTCTCCTAAAAGTAGGTCAAAGAGTAGTTGATGGAGATTTGCTTGCTAAGGATCAACCAATTGGTTTTTGTGGAGAAGTTGAGAAGTTAGGAGGAGAAACGCTTACGCTTCGTCTTGGAAGGCCTTATATGGTCTCGCCTGACTCAGTGCTTCACGTGCGTGATGGTGATTTAGTACAGAGAGGAGATGGCCTGGCTTTATTAGTTTTTGAAAGACAAAAAACAGGAGACATCGTTCAGGGTTTACCAAGAATTGAAGAATTACTTGAAGCACGTAGACCTCGAGATTCTGCCATTTTATGTAAAAAATCCGGAACAGTGGATATTAAAAAGGAAGACGATGAGGAATCAGAGGTTGTCACCATTATTGAGAGTGATGACTCGATTTCTGAGTACCCCATTCTTCTTGGGCGTAATGTAATGGTAAGTAATAGTCAACAGGTTGCAGCTGGCGAGTCTTTGACTGATGGTCCGATCAATCCTCATGAACTTTTGGAATGTTTCTTTATAGATTTGCGTGATAGAAAGCCCTTAATGGATGCGGCCCAAGAAGCTATTGCTCAACTTCAACACAGAATGGTTAGTGAAGTTCAAAATGTTTATAAATCCCAAGGAGTTGCTATTGATGATAAACACATAGAGGTGATTGTTCGTCAGATGACTAGCAAAGTGCGTATTGAAGATGCTGGCGATACAACATTTTTGCCAGGTGAATTGATTGAACTAAGACAAGTTGAGGATACTAATCAAGCTATATCAATAACTGGAGGAGCACCTTCTGAATTTACTCCTGTTCTGCTTGGTATTACAAAGGCATCACTTAATACTGATAGCTTTATCTCTGCTGCTTCTTTCCAAGAAACTACAAGAGTTCTGACAGAGGCTGCAATTGAAGGTAAGTCAGATTGGCTTAGGGGACTGAAAGAAAATGTTATTATTGGCCGTCTAATTCCTGCAGGGACTGGCTTTAGTGGATTCGTTGAGGAATTAAGTGACGAGGCAGGTCCTCATCCAGATATTTTGGCTGAAGATCCCGCTGGCTATCGACGAATACAAAATCTCCGCCCTGATTACACTGTAGATATGCCATCTTCTCCAGTAGTTAAGAATACTTCCGTTTTGGATGATCCTAGTGCTGAAGATCTTGAAGCAACTAGAAGTAGACATGGTATTGATCCTACAAAGAGTAACTTTGCTGCATTTACAAGACCCTCAGAGGATGATGATTCTCCCGTTGATCAAATGCCAGATCCCGCAGCGTTAGAGGGACTTCAAGAAGAAGGCTTGCTTTCTGATGAATAAAGTAAGTTTCATCAATTCGGGTTGAATTTTCTAATATTTACTTTGCCCACTTAACCAAATTTCGATGATTGATCCTCCTATTATTCCAAAGCGTAAATTACCTCGCTATGGGTTTCATACTCATACTGAACGTGTTAATGGACGTTGGGCAATGATTGGTTTTATTGCATTAGTTCTATTTGAATTGAAATTGGGGCATGGTGTAATTGCTTGGTGACTAAAGTACCTCAGGTCTATAATCCTGAATTTTTGCTCGGCTTAGGTTCACATGACCTTGAAAAATTTGCCGAATATGAAGGCGAAAAAGCTTTTCGTGGTAGGCAAATTCATGAATGGATTTACCAAAAAGGGGCTAAAAAATTAGAAGAAATAACTGTATTACCAAAAAGATGGAGAGATTCTTTACACCATAAAGGTATAAGAGTTGGACGACTTGACGAGATTACTAAGGTTGTTGCTAATGATTCAACTTTAAAGCTTTTAATGGGTACTATTGATGGCGAAACTATTGAGACAGTAGGGATTCCTACGGCTAAACGTCTTACTGTATGTGTCTCCAGTCAGATTGGCTGTCCTATGGGATGTAGATTTTGTGCAACTGGAAAGGGAGGCTTGAAAAGGTCCCTCAATTTGAATGAGATCATTGATCAAGTTATAAGTGTTAGAGAAGCAATGAATAGGAGACCAACGCATGTTGTCTTTATGGGTATGGGTGAACCACTTCTTAACATTGACTCAGTCTTAGATTCGATTCAATGTTTGAGCAACGATCTTGGGATTGGACAAAGGAAAATAACTGTTAGTACAGTGGGATTACCTGATGCACTCCCACATCTTGCCAAGCTAGCTTTAGAGCGTTTAGGAAGAGTTAAATTCACTCTTGCAGTCAGCCTTCATGCTCCTAACCAGGATTTACGAGAGCTATTAATACCTTCAGCTAGCTCTTATCCCTTAACTTCATTACTAAGAGACTGTAAAAAATATGTAGAATGTACTGGTAGAAGAGTAAGTTTTGAATATATTCTCCTTGGAGGATTAAATGATAAAGATTTACATGCAGAAGAATTGGCGAATCTTGTAAGCGGGTTTCAGAGTCATGTTAATTTAATAGCCTATAATCCAATTGCTGAAGAAGATTTTAGACGACCAAGTCTAACTAGAATACATAGATTCAAAGAACAACTAGAGGAAAAAGGTATTGCAGTTAGTTTCCGTGCAAGTAGAGGTATGGATAAAGATGCTGCCTGTGGACAACTCAGAAGACAACAAATTCGAGAAACCAAGGTAACTCAAACAATTCATTAAAAAGATATTACTGGTCAATTCTTATGACATTTATTGATTGGTTTATTCTCGTAATCTATTTATTATTTTCTTTGGGACTAGGAATTTATGTCTCTATAAAAAATCACAATGAAGAAGATTATTTTGTTGCAGGCCGCAAGTTAAGTGGTCTGCTTGCTGGAATATCAATGGCTGCAACTACGTTCTCAATTGATACACCTTTATATGTTGCAGGAGTTATTGGTACAAGAGGATTAGCAGGGAATTGGGAGTGGTGGAGTTTTGGGCTTGCACATGTTGCGATGACAGTAATATTTGCTCCACTTTGGAGACGTAGTGGTGTCTTAACGGATGCTGCTTTTACTGAGTTACGATATGGCGGAAAAGCAGCTGCTTGGTTAAGGGGCGTTAAAGCTTTTTTACTAGCAGTTCCTATTAATTGTATCGGGATTGGTTATGCCTTTTTAGCAATGCGAAAGGTGGCAGAAGCATTAGGAGTTGTAGATGGTCATCATGTTCTTTGGTTATTTACTGACACCATCATACTTATGGTTTTAGTAGCTATTTTTATGCTTATTTATACAGTCCTAGGTGGACTTTGGGCAGTAGTAATTAATGATTCTATCCAGCTTTTCTTGGCGTTGTTAGGTGCCGTTGCGGTGTGTTATGCCGTACTTGATGCTTCTGGGGGTATGGCAGAATTGCTTCTTAAATTAGAGAAACTTGATCGACCAGAATTACTCTCTTTATTTCCATGGAATTGGGATAAAGAGGGGATTCATTGGATTGATAGTTCGGGTATAAGCATCACTACTTTTACAGCCTTTATTGCATTGCAATGGTGGAGTTTTAGACGTAGTGATGGAGGTGGCGAATTTATTCAACGTTTGCTAGCTACTAAAGATGAGAGACAAGCAACTGTGGCAGGTATAGTTTTTTTAATTATTAATTATCTTATTCGCAGCTGGCTTTGGATATTGGTTGGATTGGCTGGCTTGGTTTTATTGCCTTATCAAACTGATTGGGAATTAAGTTATCCATCTCTAGCTGTCCAGTATTTACCTCCCGTAGCTCTTGGATTTGTTGTCGTTTCATTAGTTGCTGCCTTTATGAGTACAATAAGCACTTCAATTAATTGGGGAGCTAGTTATATTACACATGATCTTTATAGAAGATTTTTAAGACCATACTCTGGCCCAAAAGAACTAATTTTTATTGGGCAATTAGCTAGTGTTTTTTTGCTTTTAATGGGGGTTTTAGCAGCATTAATAAGTGATAGTATTGGTTCAATATTTAGATTAGTTATTGCAATAGGTACAGGACCAGGAGTTGTTCTTGTCCTTAGATGGTTTTGGTGGAGGATTAATGCTCAGGCTGAGTTGGCTGCAATGTTAAGCGGTTTTCTTATAGGATTAATAACGTCAGTTTCTCCTATTTTTATAATTACTGATTTCGGAAACAGACTTTTATTTACTACTCTATTTACGGCTGCAATTTGGCTTATTACTTTATTTTTTACGAAGCCAGAGACTGAAGAAACACTTGATAATTTTGTAAGGGAAGTAAGACCACCTGGACCAGGCTGGAAAATTGTGAGAGATCGAATGAATTTGGAGCCTATTGATTCTCTATTCGTCCTTGTCTTGCGTTTTGTTTTTGGTTCCGGAATACTTTATGGTTTATTAGTAAGTATTGGAGCTTTCTTACTCCATCAAGAAAGAGGCGCCTGGATTGGTCTCTTAGTAGCAGTATTTTGTGGTTTTATGATTAAAAAAACACGACTAATTACTCATTCATTTGAGAAATTTTAGCCAATTGAACAGACTTTAGAGCAGAATGGAGTTGTTATTAATTTCCAAACTTGGGTTTTTTACGTTCGACACTTTTTCCTATTTTGATTGTTAGTCTTTTTGGGATTGCTTTGTTTGCCGTTACTGCACGTATTTGGCTGCCTGGTGACATGCTTGCACCTGCTCCAGTCAATTGAGCTAGTTCTCCCTTTTTAAGAACTATGAATGATGTAAACGAAAAATTTGTTAAGAATGGATTGGCTGATCTTGCTATTGATCCTGATGTCTTGGCGAAAGAATTAGCTGCAGAATTAGTGGGAGACCCCTTAGATGAAATTGAATTGGGTAGTAGTGATAATGATTCTAAAAATCCTTCAAAGGAATGTGAACTTGCTTTGAAATGGCTTAAATCTGGCCATGAAGAGAGATTGCAAGGACTTAGAGTTTTTTGCGAACATAGAGACTCTAGAGCACTCCCTTTATTGGTGCCTTTGTTAAATGTACCTTGCCCAGTCGAAAGGATGAGTGCTGTTTACGCTTTAGGGAGGAATCCTTGCCCAAAAGCCATCAATATTTTATTGAATTTATTGAAATTTGATAGTAATGCATATGTAAGAAAAGCTACTGCTTGGACTCTCGGAAATTACTCCGACGCCCCTGTCCTTGAACCACTTGTTGATGCTTTAAAAAAAGATGTTGCAGCTGTTCGATTATGGGCATCAAGTTCTCTTGCGGAAGTTGGACTTAACTCCTCCCAGAAGTCTTCTATAGCAGCAGAGCAATTACTTATAAGTTTGCGAATTGATGGAGAGCCAATTGTAAGAAGTAATTGTATTTGGTCCCTTGGACGGCTTTATAGTATTTTGAATGATGGAATTAAAAGTCAAGTAGAAGATGCACTCATTTCTGTTCTTTTAAATGATGCGGAACCTTCTGTGAGATATGAAGCCAGAATGGCTTTAGAACAAATGGATAATGAACAGATTCAAAAAAGACTCAAAGCACTTATTGATGAAGGACAATTGGGTTAACTATTTAAATAATTCGTTCTAATAACGAAATAACACATCTTAGCGGTTTTTGGCTATCATCCGTTACTTAAATCTGAATATAGATGCCCCAACGAACTCTTCGGTTCAAAATTCGACAAGATGGA
Source organism: Prochlorococcus sp. AG-315-I14 (assembly GCA_003283665.1). The sequence continues at coordinate 12,694 of QBWF01000012.1, forward strand.
CGAGTTGAAGAGACCGTAGAGGGACTTGTTGGCGAATCCTGTATTCAACTTACGGAAAAGCTTGAAGCAGCTTTAGGCAGCGTTGAGCAAAGAAAACCTACTTCGGAAGCATTCCTTCGTGAAGATGTTCAAAAACAGACTATCCTTGTCGAAAATCACTGATGTCACATTTCAGCACAGTAAAAACCCAACTACGCAAAAAAGAGTACTTAAAACAAGCTCTTATTGATTTGGGTTATGTGCCTCAAGAAGGTGAAAATTTAGTTCGCGGCTTCAGAGGTCAAACAGTTTTAGCAGAAATGACTGTGGCCATGAAGAAAGGCGGTGATCTTGGATTTCGCTGGAATCCAGGATCAAAATCTTATGAATTGGTTACAGACTTGGATCTCTGGAAACAGGCAATACCAATTGAGAGATTTCTCTCTCAGTTGACTCAAAGGTATGCATTCAATACTGTTTTAGAAACAACTGCTCAAGAGGGATTCCAAATTGCAGAGGAAAAGAAAAATATAGATGGATCTATAGAACTTGTTGTTACTCGTTGGGATTCATAAGAAGTTAAATTGACTTTTGACCCTTCTGTTGCTTTTCAAGCATCCTCACTGAAATACCGATCATCAACTGATATTTATGATCCAAGTGCGGCTTTTGAAGCAGATGTAAATGATGAATTTAAATTAAGTGGTAGAGATCCTGTATTAGGAGGCAAACTAAAAGAGAAAGCCGTGTGGGTTGACGAAAGAAAATGTATTGGCTGTACATATTGTGGTTCAGTTGCTACTAACACTTTTTACATGGAGCCTGAGCAAGGAAGAGCAAGAGCTTTTAGGCAAGATGGAGATAATGAGGATTTAATCCAAGAAGCTATAGATACTTGTCCAGTTGATTGTATTGAATGGGTTCCTTTTGAAGAATTAAACCAACTTAGAGAAGTTATAAAAAACCATAATTTTAGGAATCTAGGTTTGCCGCCAGTTACGTGATGCACAAAAGATTAAGTTGAAAAGTAATAAAACAACTTCAAGTTTTTTAATACCACGTAGACGATTTGGACGAACAGAAATCGATATGCCTGTTCTTTCTCTTGGAGGGATGCGATTTCAGCAAAGTTGGAAGGATTTAGATCCCAAAGAAATTAATAAGCAAAAACAAATAATCTTGCAGAAAACCATTACTCAGGCTGCTCAAAAGGGTTTACATCATATTGAAACTGCCCGTCATTATGGGACCTCTGAACTTCAATTAGGTTGGGCTATGAATGAATTTCATGATCCACAAAGGATCCTACAAACAAAGATTCCTCCGAATGATGATCCTTCAATATTTGAGGATGAACTTCAGTTGAGTTTTTCTAAGTTAGGTTGCAAGAAAATTGATCTATTAGCCATACATGGTATAAATCTTCCTGAACATTTGGAAATGACTATTCGCCCAAATGGATGCCTACAAGTTGCCCGACGTTGGCAAGAGTTAGGTCTTATTGATCATATTGGCTTTTCGACTCATGCTCATGTGGATCTTATTGTTAGAACAATTGAAACAGGTCTTTTTGATTATGTTAATTTACATTGGTATTTCATTCGTCAAGAAAATGAACCAGCTTTAGATGCTGCCAATGCAAATGATATGGGAGTTTTCATTATTAGTCCGACTGATAAGGGTGGTCATTTACATACTCCTTCATCAAAACTTTTAGAATTATGTAGTCCTTTACATCCGATCGTGTTTAATGATCTTTTTTGTTTGAGGAATAAAAGAATTCATACTTTAAGCGTTGGGGCATCAAAACCTGAAGATCTTGAGATTCATTTAAATGCTATTTCTCTAATAGATAGCGATAATACTCCTGAGTTAATTAAAAAAATAGAAAAACAATTAATCAATGCCACCTATTCATCTCTAGGTAAATCATGGATGACTACTTGGCATATAGGATTACCTTCATGGGAGAACACTCCGGGAGAAATAAATATACCTATTTTGCTATGGCTTCATAACTTAATTGAAGCTTGGGGAATGGAAGGGTTCGCAAAGGATCGATATGGACTACTTGGCAGGGGGGGGCATTGGTTCCCGGGTCTCAATGCAGATAGCTTCGACTGTGAAGTGAGTGAGGAGGATTTGCAAAAAGTCCTCATTAATAGCCCATGGAGTTCTGAAATACCAGATATTCTTAGGAAATTGAAAAATCAACTAGGTGGAGAAAGAAGAGATAGGCTATGGGGGATTTAATCACATAATGGCTTTTTTCTTGGTGTCCCAATTGTTCTGGGATATTTATTTGGACATTTAGTAATTGATGCGATCCGAATTATATTTCTGGACCCTCGATTATCTGGTAACTCAAATTTTTGTACTTCTGTCACTTTGGCATTGAGTTTGATTAGAGCTTTTCCAAGATCATTTTGTTCTTCATTAGTCCATTTCCCTTTGAATAGCAACCCTTGACCAGTTGACTTTAAAAAGGGTATGAGATATTCAGCGACAACTGCAGCAGGGGCTACTGCTCTAGCTAAAGCATAGTCAAAGCCTTTTCTGAATGATTGCTTGTGACCTGTTATTTCTGCTCTTTCAGTGATAACTTGTATACGTTGGTTTAAGCCAATTTCTTTTGATACCTCTTTCAAAAAAGCAGTTTTTTTATTGGAAGAGTCTAAAAGAGTGATGTTGCTATTAGGTATGGCTATGGCTACGGCTAATCCTGGGAAGCCACAGCCAGATCCTACATCTATATATTTGTAAGATAAGTTTGGAGATCGAAGCTCTTGAGTAAGTGGCCATAAGCTATCGCAAACTTGAGAAATCCAGTAATCATTTCCATTAATTAAACGAGTAAGATTAGTGGTTTTATTCCATTCTTCTAATAAAACTTGTAACCTAATAAATTGTTCAATTTGATTTACTGTAGGGCGCCATTTTAGCGTTTCATATATAGATAATGTTAGATCGTCTTTATTGAAGTTGCTAGACATGTTTAAGTTATTTTAGTGAATCAGGCACGTTAGAGATATTCATATAGTATTTCTATATATTTATTAGATCATATTTTTCTCTAGTTGACATCATCTTGCAATTGTTACGAACTTCTTGGGGTTTCTCGCTCGGCAAATAATGCAGAGTTGAAAAAAGCTTTTTGGCAACTTAGTAAGGAACTGCATCCCGATACAACTTCTCTTCCTTATGAGAAAGCTACAAGACAGTTTCAAAGTGTTTGCGAGGCTTATGACCTCTTAAGTGATCCTATCTTGAGAGCAGAATATGATAATAGCCTAGAAAGGAAAAATAATCTTGTCTCTCAATCAACAGAGATTGACTTTATAAAGAATGAAGTTGGGCAATTCTCAAAAACAATTGGTGTTAGACGTCCTCTTTCAGGAGGCGAATTATTTTCACTTCTTCTGTTGATAATTGCGCTTATATTGAGTTTGACATTAGGATTGGTTATTGGGGTATTTAAAGGTCAAGACTTGATCTTTGTGCCAAGTTGGATGATTGCAATTAAATCTATAATTTCAATATAATTTAAGTATTAAGAAGAAGATTTTTCTTAAATAGAATTTAAACCTTTTTGAATTACAAAATAGCATTTTTCCAGTTCTTCATCTTTGATACAAAGAGGTGGCATTAGATAAACTACATCTCCGAGGGGTCTGATAAATACCCCGGCTTTTAATGCAAAAGATTTTAGTATTTTGCCAACTGAACTTAAGTATCCTTTTCTACCTTCTACTTTTATATTGAAAGCGGCAATAGTTCCAGTGAGCCTTGGGTGCTTCACTTTCGGATGTGTTGCTATTTGTTCAAGGTGTGGTGAATGTCGTGACTCAAAGTTTAAAAATTTTCCAGGGGATTTCTCTAATAAATCTAAACTTGCGTTGGCAGCTGCACACCCTAGTGGATTAGCTGTAAAGCTATGTCCATGCCAAAAAGTTTGTTGAGGATCCTCCCCTAGAAAACCTTCATGAATTGATTTGCTCGCCATCGTGATACCCATAGGAAGGAATCCACCAGTGAGCCCTTTTGAAAGAGATATTAGATCTGGCTTTAGCCCAGCGCGCTGAAAGGCAAAGAATTCTCCACACCTACCAAAACCTGTTAAAACTTCATCTGTAATTAATAGTGAATTAGCTTGACGTATTTTTTTCTCGACCTCTATTAGAAATTCAGGACGGACCATTCTCATACCTCCAGCTCCTTGAACTAATGGTTCAAGAATTACAGCTATGGTTGGCGTTTTTAAAAGCTTCTCTAAAGCTATCAAAACTTTCTTCTCTCTCTTCTCAAATTCCTCGTCTCCCCACCATGTTTCAGGCCAAGGAATTCTTTGAACAGGGAATAGCATTTCATCAAAAGGCTCGTTAAATAAATTGCGTTCACCAACTGCCATTGCTCCAAAAGTATCTCCATGGTAAGCACCATCAAATGCAATAATTTGCGATCTATTATCACCCTTATTTTTCCACCATTGGCGAGCCATTTTTAAAGCTACTTCTACTGCCGTTGAACCATTGTCTGAGAAAAATAATTTTTCTAGACCAGTTAATTTACTAAGTCGACTAGCTAATAAGTTAGCTTGTGGGTGAGTAAAATCTGCAAATATTACTTGTTCTAATTTTTGTGCTTGATTTGCAATAGCTTGGGCAATATAGGGGTTGGAATGACCATGAAGTGTGACCCACCAGCTACTAATTCCATCAATTATTGGTGGTTGGTCATTAGGAAGCAAAAGAGCATCTTTTGCTTCCTCAACTAATAATGATGGGAGGCTGGAAGATAATTGAGTAAAAGGTGGCCAAATATTAGGATGCCATTTAGCTGGAGTTGATTGCTTCTTCTCATTCATCAATTCACTTTATGCTCTTAGTTTATTTAACTAGATTTAGGGATCAATAATCACTTGAATAAAATAATATCAAGATTTCATGAAAGATCTCTTAACTATGCTTTCTTAGAAAAGGCTGAATATTTTCACGGGAATTGTTTAGTGAAAAGTAATTTAGGTTAAATGTATAAAAAGATTATTTTTAATGCTATATGTATCCTTTGAGCTTTTGCCTTAATTGTTGTTTATTCCATTCTTGGTTCAGTATATTTACATTTAATTCACTGAAAATTGGAAGTTTGGCAAGAATTTTAGTATTCCCAAATTCCTCCAGAGTTTTAGGATTATCTTCATGAGGGAGACCATTTAAGACTATTCCTATCACATTTAAATTTCTATTCTTCAATGCTTCCAAGCTAAGTAAGGTGTGGTTAAGAGTACCAAGTCCAGTTTTAGCAACAAGAATAATTGGCAGATTCCAAACTTTAAGTTGATCTATTTGTAGCAAGTTTCGATTCAATGGAACCATTAAACCTCCTGCCGTTTCAATTATTAGTAATTCATCTCTATTGGGAATGGTTAGCTTATCTGGGTCTATTTCTTGAGATTCTTTTTCAGCCGCCAGATGAGGAGAAACGGGCGCTTTGAATTTATACACTTCTGATAAATAACGATTTTTTTCAAGACTCAATATTTTACAAACTGTCTGAGTATCAGTACCGTCATCTGTTCCACTTTGTACAGGCTTCCAATAAGTGGCATGAAGACCTTGGACAAAAAAGCTACTGACAATAGTTTTACCTATGTCTGTATCTGTACCACATATAACAAGACTTTTTGATGTGCTCTTCATTTTTGTATTAGTAATAATTGAATGAGCCAGGTAAGTGTAGTTTGTTCATCTTGTTTTGATTTTGGCCAATTTGAAACTAGATGCTGCCAGTCTTTAATACTTAATGGCTTCTTATGGCTGCTATGTGCCCCAATTTTTATCATTGGCTTTAACAAAGAAGTGGCTTTATCAGCTTTTTGTTTGACTACTTCAATTTCATTAGAGTAGACGTTGTTCTTGGCGGCTACCTCTAGAAGTGAGTCGTATGAAGGGAGGTCAAGAGCAGTACAAGATACCTTTGCTTTTGATGCTGCTTCATACCATTCTGGAAAACTACCCTTCACCGGGATAGCTAAAGCAATCCAACCACTGGGACCTAAGGAATTGATCCATTCCTTTAGCCTCTTTTGTGGATCATCAAGCCAGTGTAGAACAAAACTAGATCCTAATAAATTTGGTTGTCTATACCACTTAGGTAGCCCAATATTGAGGTCCCAAAGTTGTTTAATGCATTTATCTGGCTGTTGATTAATCATTTGTTGGCAGTTATCCACTCTTAACACTTCTTGGTTTGGATGTAATGCTTCTAATGAATTCGCTAGTAACCCAGTGCCAGAGCCTAGGTCCACCCATAGTCCAGGGTCAATGGGATGTTTTGAACAAATTTTAGCTAGTTTCAAAGCAATATCTTTTTGAATGGAAGCTGAGTCGTTGTAGTTTTGAGCAGCCTCGTTAAAGTTTTTACTTACTAGCTTTGACCAATTCGCTTGCATGATTCGATTCTAGCCAATGTTTAACTCTTTCGATAACTGTAGTTTTTGAAAGTGTATGACCTTCTTCTTTTATTTCTATTACTGTAGGAGCTTTTTTTAAGTGATTTGTCAAATCTAGAATTAGTTTCCTTTTCGATACTTCAGGAAGAATATAGTCTTGTTCACTATTGATAACCAGTACGTCAGCATTAGTAGTCAATCCAATAGGTAGCGAATTAGAATTTAAAAGAAGTTGTAAATCATCTTTAAGTCTTAATCTTCCTGAATCAGAAAGATTAAGATAAGTTAATTGAGTAGATTTTTCGTTGAATATATTAGGCTTATGAGCCTTGATGTGGAACTTTAATATCATAGAATTTTCTTTTCCCGTGCCAATTGCTTGCATCATTCCGTTCAATGCCACAATTGTCGCTCGACTATCTTTTCCACTTGGGAGAAAACTACTGAAACTATTTATCAAGATAATATGGGTCGCATCTGAAAGTACAGCATTAGCTAATAAATGTGAGCCAAGCGAGTGACATATAGCAACTCTTGTGAATCTCTGGGAATGGGATGTCTTTGTCCAGCTTGGCATGGATGGAGATGAATCTCTATAGGCACGATCAGCACTGTGCCATATCCAGTTAGAAGACTGAAATAACTTTATCCAATTTGACCATTGATCCCCTCCCCCAGCCCATCCATGCATAGCAATTATTTCTTTCATTTTTTATTCATAACATCTATGAGTTGTTTGAATGTTTCTTTTGGAAGAGTTCTTCTGATTACTAGTCTGAGCCGTGATTTCCCTTCTGGAACGGTAGGTGGACGGATGGCGACTGTTAGAAGGCCTTGATCTTCTAGTCTTTTTTGATAATCGATTGCTTTTTCATCTGACCCTAAAGTAATAGATATAATTGGACCATGGCCGGGAGGCCTTTGCCAACCATTTTGTGACAGAGCATCTCTCCATTTTATTGACTCTTCTTGCAATTCTTTTCCCCAATTTGGATTATTTTTAATTAGCTTCAACGCAGCTAATGCACTAGCACAAAGAGGCGGAGCTAAAGCAGTTGTATAACGAAATGCACCACAGGTTTGTATCAGGTGTTCTCCTAACTTTTTGTCTGTTGCTAGAAAAGCACCTCCACCTCCAAAAGCCTTTCCAAAAGTTCCACTTATGATTGAGATTGGTTCTTTTATCCCAAAGGTTTCCCCTCTACCTTTAGAACCCATTATTCCAAAGGCATGGGCTTCGTCACACAGTAATTTTGAATCATATTTATTACATAAGATGGAAATCTCTTTGATGGGAGCAGTTGTACCTTCCATGCTAAAAAGACTTTCCGTTATTACTAAAGGCCTGTTTAGTGGCTTCTGCTGTTTAGACTTTTTTAAAAGGGTTTCTAGTTCAGAGAGATTGTTGTGAGCAAAACGCATTAGTTTCCCTCCACTTGCTCTAACTCCTGTAAGAAGAGAATGATGTATTAGTCGATCAGCAATGATTGGAGTGTGGCGATCTGATAGAGCTATTACTGCAGCAAGATTTGCCTGAAATCCACTTGGGTAAACTAAAACAATGTCACGATTGAGCCATTCGGCAAGTTCTTTTTCAAGTTTTTTGTGAATAGTTCTATTGCCAGTGATGAATCTTGATCCACCTGATCCAACGCCCTCAGTGGCTAATGCTCTTTTAGCAGCCTCAATTAATGATGGATGTCTTGCTAAATCTAAATAGTCATTACTTGCTAGGTCAATTAATGAATTTTGGTGGTTATCCTCTCCTACTTCAATCAATTCTGAGGGACACTTGCCGGGCATCCAAGTCCTGAGTTTGCGTATTCTTGAATTAGTGATTCTTTCCATCTTCCTATTTTGGGATCAATGACTGCTTATTGGGCTGGTGGATTAATATTTATTGTGATTAGAATTCTTAATTTCACTCCTGATCCTTATAAATTCTCTTGTGGCTAATGAAAAAGTCTTTAGGATTGTATTATGAGTTCAGAGGCGAGCGTCACGACTGATTCCGACGTCGTCAAAAATAATTTAGATCCCAAGGAAATCTTTCCTTTCCTATTGGATGATTTTCAACTGAATGCTATTGATTCGTTGAATCAAGGTCATTCTGTAGTTGTAAGTGCTCCCACTGGGTCAGGTAAAACATTGATTGGTGAGTATGCGATTCATAGGGCAATTGCTCATGGAAATAAAGTTTTTTATACAACACCCTTAAAGGCTCTATCTAATCAAAAACTAAGAGACTTCAGGAATCAATTTGGTGCAGAAAATGTTGGCCTTCTAACAGGAGATCTAAGCGTGAATCGAGATGCCTCTGTACTGGTAATGACTACGGAGATTTTTAGAAATATGCTTTATGCAGTAGCAGATAGGAGTGACGATCCATTACTTGAGGTGGAAACCGTAGTGCTTGATGAATGTCATTACATGAATGATGCACATCGTGGAACTGTATGGGAAGAATCAATTATTCATTGTCCTAAATCAGTTCAGTTTGTTGCTCTTTCGGCAACAGTAGCAAATGCAGGACAACTAACTGACTGGATTATGCAAGTGCATGGACCTACTGATTTGATTTCTAGTTACCATCGTCCAGTGCCACTCGAATTTAATTTTTGTAGTGCGAAAGGCTTACATCCTTTGCTGAATGAGAAAGGAACAGGATTACATCCTAATTGTAAGATTTGGCGTCCAACAAAAACCCATAAAAGGAGAGGTCGTCTTTCAAAACCGTCTCAACCTGAGTCTCCATCTCTGGGGTATGTAATTTCAAAATTGGCAGAAAGAAATATGTTGCCAGCTATTTATTTCATATTTAGTCGACGAGGTTGTGATAAAGCGGTTCAATCAATGGTAAATGTCTGTTTATTGAATCAATCAGAACAAAAATTGATTAAAGATCGATTTGAAAAATATGCAATTTTAAATTCAGAAGGTCTTAGAGATAATATTCATATAAAAGCATTGTTAAATGGAATTGCCTCACATCACGCAGGAGTTTTGCCTGCTTGGAAAGAATTGATTGAGGAATTATTTCAAGATGGACTTCTAAAAGTCGTTTTTGCAACTGAGACATTAGCTGCAGGAATAAATATGCCTGCAAGAAGCACAATAATATCTACTTTATCTAAACGTTCTGATAATGGACATCGTCAACTTATGGGTAGTGAGTTTTTGCAGATGGCTGGAAGAGCGGGAAGGAGGGGTCTTGATTCGAGAGGGTATGTGATTACGGTGCAAACCCGATTCGAAGGGGTTCGAGAAGCTGGTCAGTTAGCTACTAGCCCTGCTGATCCACTGATTAGTCAATTCACACCGAGTTATGGAATGGTTCTCAATCTTTTACAGCGCTATGACTTGGAGAAGTCAAGAGAATTGATAGAGAGAAGCTTTGGCCGATATTTAGCTAGCCTGGATTTGGTAGAAGAAGAAGAATTATTATCTAAATTAAAAGAAGAATTTCAAGAATCTAAAGTATTTGCTGAAGATATTCCTTGGTCAGAGTTTGAAAAATATGAAAAGAATAAAAATCGTCTACGAGAAGAAAGACGATTGTTAAAAATTTTACAAAAGCAAGCAGCTGAAACTTTGTCTAATGAACTGATGTTAGCTTTGCAATTCTCTAATACTGGAACCCTTGTAAGCCTTAAATCTTCACAGCTTCGCGGCAAAGTTACTCCAGCAGTTATCGCTAAGAAAGTTGAAATTGGAGGAAAGCTCCCTCAGCTATTATGCTTGACTGATGAAAATATTTGGATTTTGGCTTCTTGTCAAGAAGTGGTTAGTATTTATGCGGATTTAAGTTGTATAGATGTTTCATGTCTAACGCCTCCAACTTTAAATAGGACAGGTGAACTGTGCCATGGGAATTTAGTAAGTAATGAGATTGCAGATCTAATTAGTAATTTAGCAACAAAGCATGATATGAGAATTCCTCAGTATGATCTTGCAAGTGAAGTATTAGCTCAAGCAGCATTGGTTAAATCTTTAGATGATGAATTGATACGTCAACCAGTGCATAAATGGGGTGATAAGAAAAAATTGAAAAAACATAGACGTAAAATGGAAGATTTAGATTTTGAAATTCGGGAACGTGAAGAAAAACTTTATGACAGATCAAACCGACACTGGAAGACCTTTCTCTCATTGATAAAAGTTCTTGATTATTTTGGATGTTTGGATGATTTAACACCGACGGAAATTGGTAGAAGTGTTGGATCTCTAAGAGGTGAAAATGAGCTTTGGATTGGATTGGTCCTGATGAGTGGACATCTTGATGAATTGACTCCTGTGCAATTATCTGGTGTCATTGAGTCAATTATTACTGATTTTAATAGACCTGACCTTTGGTCAGGATTTATACCAAGTCCAAGAGCAGAAGAATCTTTCAATGATTTATCAACAATATTCAGTGAATTGTTAAGGACTCAAGAACGATTTAATATCGATATCCCAATCCTTTGGAGTTCTGACTTAATGGGCTTAGTCGAAGCATGGGCACGAGGTTGTACGTGGACTGACTTGATTTCAAATACTTCCTTGGATGAGGGCGATGTCGTACGAATTCTTAGGAGGACAATTGATATGCTCTCTCAACTTCCTTATTGCGAAGCTATAAGTCAACAACTTAGAACGAATGCAAAAGCAGCTATAAGATTATTGGATAGATTCCCTGTATGTGAGGCAGAAGATATTATGAAAGCTAAGGATAAGAGGGGTATTCTTAGCAACCCAGCAATAGAGAGAGCTAATTAAGGTTCTAGAGGAAAAACTCAATCAAAGTCAACCATAGACCCTGGATTAAGAAGAAGATCAAATTCTCTTTCATTAATATAATTAAGTTGTTTTGAAGCTTGACGTAAACTGATATTCTTTGCATGAGCTAATTGTGCGATTTTACTTGCCTTTTCATATCCTATTGATGGTGCTAAAGCGGTTACAAGCATTAGGGAATTTTCTAGATAGTATTTAATTGTTGCCTTGTTAGGCTGAATACCTTCTATCATGTGTTTTCTAAAACTCTTGCAAGCAGTATGAATTAATTTAATACTTTTTATAATATTGTAGCCAATAAGTGGTTTGTAAACGTTCATTTGTAGATGACCTCCACTACCGGCAATCGAGACTGCTGTATCCATACCAATTATTTGCGTACAAACCATCGCAACTGCTTCACATTGAGTGGGATTAACTTTCCCAGGCATGATTGAACTACCTGGTTCATTGGCTGGCAAGTTTAATTCTGATAAACCAGCTCGTGGTCCACAAGATAAAAGGCGAATATCATTTACGATTTTCAACAAAGATATAGCTAATAATTTAAGTTGAGACATTATATTGACTAATCCATCATGGCTTGCCATTATCGCAAATTTATTAGTTGCAGTTTCAAAAGGTAATGTTAACTCTTGAGAAAGATCTAAAGAAATTAGATTGTCAAAGTTTTTTGGTGCATTTAAGCCTGTCCCAACAGCTGTTCCTCCTAATGGAAGAGCATATAGTTCTATAAGATTGCTTTCAATACGCACTAAGGCTGTCCTGAGTTGATCTCTCCATGCAGAAGTTTCTTGTCCAAGTGTTAGTGGCACTGCATCTTGAAGATGGGTTCTTCCTATTTTTATAATATCTTTCCAGTCGTTAGCTTTTTGATTGAGGATATCAATTAACTTATTTAATTCTGGTATTAATGTCTCTTTTAAAGTTGTAATAGTAGCTATTTGAATTGCAGCGGGAAAAACATCATTAGTAGATTGTGATTTATTAAC